>JAOTYK010000095.1 GCA_029861955.1 Acidobacteriota bacterium | reverse complement strand
TCCATCTGCCGATACGAATCATCTTCCAGGACTCCCGCCCTCAGCCATTTCTTGACGTGCCGGATGACGCGTTGGTCTCCGATCCGGTGTTCGATGAATTTGATCAGCCATTCATGGTCGATTGCATCGAAGGAAACCACGACACACTCCCCACATCCGCGAGCTTCCCGCAAGCGTAACGGTCCTCCGAAATCGCCATCCTATGGAAGGCAAGACGCTGAATGTGCTCGGGCATCTTCATCGAAATGGTCGCTATCATCTGACGTTGGAGTTGCCGGACGGAACACGATCATTGATCCCGGCATCCTGGACAGATCTGGACAAGGCGGCACCGGCGTCTGACGGCGAGACTTTCGCCAACTCCTCAACACGGATCGGGTCGGTTTGCGACTTGATGCGCACACGCAAGCTCGTGGACGCTCTACTGCGAAAGCTGGAGGCCCAACCGGCCTCAGCGAACAACCCTTCGCAGGAGGAACACCATCATGCAACACCAACTGGACTTCTGGCCCGCGGTACGAAAGGCGCCCTACGAGCAGGGCCCATGGGAGAGTCTGAGCATCGAAGATCAGCTCGAGAGCACTGCGCTGCTGGCGCGGCTGATCGCCAAAACCATCTGTCCAAAGTTAATCGAACAGACACAGGAGAACAGCCATGAGCTATAATGAGAAGATCAAACCGACTCACCTGGATCGCATCGCCTACATCTACGTGCGGCAGTCCACCGCAACTCAAGTTCAATACAACCGTGAGTCCACACGCCGGCAGTACAATCTCGTAGAGCGTGCCATTCACCTGGGGTGGTCCAAGGAGAGGGTCAAAGTCATTGACGAGGACCTGGCCCGCTCGGGCTCGGGAAACGTCGAACGCGACGGATTCACGAAGATGACCGCGGACGTGGCGTTGGGACAGGTCGGGCTGATCCTCTCGATCGAAGTCTCTCGGGTGGCACGCAACAACGCGGACTGGTATCGCCTACTGGACCTATGCGGGGTGACGGACACCCTCATCGGCGACGAGGATGGGCTCTACCACGCGGGACTGTTCAACGATCGGCTTCTTCTCGGACTGAAGGGCACCATGGCTGAAGCCGAGTTGCACGTCATTCGTGCCCGGCTTGACGGCGGTATCCGCAACAAGGCCGCGCGTGGCGAACTGCGTCGCGGGCTTCCCGTCGGCTTCGTGTGGGGCGAGAAGGACGGAGAAGTGCTCTTTCATCCTGACGAAGCGGTCACCGGCGCGATCCGCACCATCTTTGGAAAGTTCACCGAAGTCGGCTCGGCCCGTCAGGTCTGGCTCTGGTTCCGAAGTGAGGGACTTTCCTTTCCGCTACAGTCCAACGCTCTGAGCGAGATTCGGTGGGTCACTCCGACCTACACCGCCATTCATCACGTACTGACCAACCCGGTCTATGCAGGCGCCTACACCTATGGTAAGACTCGACAGGAACCTTACGTGGACCAAACCGGTCGACTCAGAAAGCGGCTGCGCCGACTGCCGCGCTCCGAGTGGGCTGTGTTGATTCCCGATCATCACGAGGGCTTCGTTGACTGGAACACCTATGAGATGAACCAGGCGCGCATCAAACAGAACACCCATCCTCGTCCCCATCAGGCTGGCGGAGCGGTCCGCGAAGGGACGGCGTTGTTGCAAGGCATCGCGACCTGCGCCTCCTGCGGCCGGCGACTGCACGTCTACTATCAGGGGCGCAACTCCACGCCCGGCTACTACTGTCCCAGCAGCAACGTCGCCAACGGAAGGGGCCAGTGGTGCCTGCGCGTTGGAGGCGCCCGTATCGACAAGGCGATCAGCACCGCCTTTGTGGAGGCCATCGCCCCCGCCGGCATGCAAGCAGCCCTCCAAGCCGAAGAACTGATCGAAGCCGAGTATGACCATGCAGTAGCACAATGGCGTCTGCAGGTCGAGCAGGCAGGTTACCAGACTCAACGGGCTGAACGACGCTATCGATCCGTGGAACCGGAGAACCGCCTGGTGGCCCGAACCCTGGAAGCCGAGTGGGAAGAACGCCTCAACGAACAGACAACCGCCGAAGCCGAACTGGCGAGACGCGAGCACCAACGGCCCGAACGCCTGAGCGAGGAGCAACGTGAACGCATTCATCTACTGGGCTCGGATCTGAATCGCGTATGGGAAGCGCCCACAACGACGGGGCGCGATCGCAAAGAGCTGCTTCGGTCCTTGCTCGAAGAAGTCAACATCGCGGTAGATCGCACCGAGGCCCAAGCGCACTTGGTCCTACGCTGGCGCGGCGGCATGTTCACAGAAATCGAAGTACCTCTTTGGCACCCCAGAGAGTCCGTCCTACGGACCGACGACGACACGCCTGAGC
>JAOTYK010000094.1 GCA_029861955.1 Acidobacteriota bacterium | reverse complement strand
AACCCGCATCCTGGCTCAGGATTATCGGCACCGCGTCGAGCAAATTGCCGGCCGCATCCAGGCGGGCGGCGTAGACGTCGTGACCGCTCTGCTCGAGCCCCTGGAACTCGATGGTGGACGCACGCATGTCGGTCCATGCGGTGAGGAAGCCGCCACCGCCGGCGACGATCACCACCTCCTCCTGGTCACCCGACGCGGCATCCCGGGCGCCATCGCCCGGCAGGAACGTCGGACCCTGCAGCGTCGGCGGGTTCGCGAAGGTGGTCGCGGCCACGAGCGGCAGCAGGGACAGAATCGTCAGTAATCCGATCTTGGTTCGAATCTCGTTCCTTTTCATGCGTGCCTCCGTGCTTCCCGGGCCCCCCGTGATGCGACCCGCGTGCCCAAATGCCAGGAAACCGGATTATCCGCCCTCAGACCTTTCAGGGACATGAACAGACCCCGGCTTCGCAGTCCGACGCCCCGACGTATCAAACGCTGGCGGCGCATCTCTAGTCCCGTCAACAGGTTGCGCTGACCCTCTTCGGCCCGACGTATACTCAGGCGGTATTAACAGGGGATTAACGATCAGGCCGGGCCCGAGCGGGTTGACGAATGCGAATTCTGATTGTCGAAGACGACCACGAGTTGGCGGAAGCCCTGGTCGAGTCTCTTACCGATGAGGGCTACGCGGTCGATCTTGCCCGGACCGGCGAGCGGGCCGACCATTTGATGTCGGCCAACGCTTACGACCTCGTCGTGCTGGATCGGAAGATACCCCCCCCGACCGGCCTCGAGTTGCTGCGGTTCTGGCGTGAAGCCGGAAGCTCCACCCCCGTGCTCGTGCTGACTGCCGACAGCGAAGTGCACGACCGTGTCGAAGGGCTCGATCTTGGCGCCGACGACTTCCTGGGCAAGCCGTTTGCTTTCGCCGAGTTTCACGCCCGGGTGCGGAGCCTGTTGCGCCGCCGCGACAAGCGGGTGGCCAGCAGACTCACGGCGGATGACCTCGTCATGGACCGCAGCGCGCGCACGGTCACGGTCGGTGGAGAACCGGTCCACTTTTCCCCCAAGGAGTTCGCGCTGCTCGAGTACCTGTTGCTCAGGAAGAACCAGGTCGTCACCCGTGCCGAGCTCGCCGAGCACGTGTGGGACCAACGCTTCGATCCGAGCAGCAACGTGATCGACGTCCTGATTCATCGCATTCGTCGCAAGATCGATCCGGACCCCGACGCAAAGCTGCTGCGCACCGTAATGGCCGTCGGGTACACGATTCAAGGCGAGCGGTCCCCGGAAGAGTGAGAGGCGCTCGTTGGTCCGAATCGCCGGATGCCGGGTCGCCGTCGCGGCAGGCGGTGGCTAGCAGGCGCTGGATCACATTCACGGTTCTGCTGCTCGGCGTCGTATCGTTGCTGATGCTGCTGGCCGCCAACGACATTTCCGAGCGGCTCATCCAACGTGACAGCGACCGTCTCCGCGCCATCGAGCAGATCCAGACCGCGTTGACCAGCGCTCACCTGTGGCTCGAGGAGCATCTCACCGGAGACCGGGTGGACATCGCGGAGATCGCGTCCAACCTGGACAACGCCCACGATTTGATTGGCGCCATGCTGGACGAAGCGCCCGCTACGCCGATCGATTTCCGGATCGTTCCTCTCGAGGACCCGTCGTTTTACCGGATGGCGACGAGCATCCGCGCCGGCGTGGAGACGTTCCGCAAGCTCTCGATCGTCCGAAAAGAGGGTCTTCGTCAAGGCCGGGACGTCGGTGTCGGCTCCGAGTTGGACGCCGAGTACGACGGCGTGTTTCTCGGTCTTCTCGTGGAGACACGGGAGTTCGAGAGCCGACTCGCGAACCGACAGACCAGGAATCGGGCCAGGGCTAACACCTTGTTCAGGGTGATCGTGGCGTCCTGGATCGTCATCGTGGCACTGAGCGTCACCACCTTGTGGAGTCTCGAGCGGCGACGGGTGAAGGTCGAAACCACGCTTCGTGAGAGGGACGCCCAACTGCACCGGGCGCAGAGAATGGATGCGATCGGACGGTTGGCTGGCGGCATCGCCCACGACATCAACAGTTACCTGGGCGCCATCCGCTCCCAGGCGGAGCTGGCACGGGACAAAGCGGTTGACGACGGAACGAGGCGGAAGACCGCTTCGATCCTGAGTTCGGTGGACAAGGCGACTGCGTTGATCGATCGGCTGCTCACGTTCGGCCGCCGGCAACCGGTCCGATCCGTCGCGGTCAACCTCAACGCACTTCTCGACGACGGTGTCGGGGCCGAAATCCGAAGGCTGGTCGGTGAGAACGTCCGGCTGGAACCGCGCCTGTCACCGGATCTCCACAGTGTCGAGATCGATCCCGTACAACTCGAGCAGGTGATCGTGAACCTTGTCGCCAATGCGGTCCAGGCGATGCCCGCCGGCGGGCGGCTGCGGATCGAGACGGCCAACCTCCGTCTTCCCGACGAGTCGCCCCGGACGTACGCGCGGCCGGGCGACTACGTCATGCTGGCGGTCGCGGATACCGGATCGGGGATACCGCCGGAGAACCGGGAACGGATCTTCGAGCCCTTCTTCACGACGAAGGAGGCGACCGGTCACAGCGGATTCGGCCTGGCCACCGTGTACGGCGCGGTGCAGCAGGCCAGCGGCACCGTTGCCGTGGAA
>JAOTYK010000093.1 GCA_029861955.1 Acidobacteriota bacterium | reverse complement strand
ATGCCGACGGCACGATCGAACTGGAGGCCGGCGTGCCCCCGGACTATTTTTCTCGTCGTGGTCAACGATGGCAGGCCCCCCTCTACCGTTGGGAGGCGGACGATCGCTCGAACGAGTCTCTCTGGCAAGCAAGAATCGATACGCAACTGCGGCGGTTCGACCGGTTACGTCTGGATCACTTCCGCGGCTATGTCGCGACCTGGGGGTTTGATCGGACGGGTCGGGGACGCTGGATTTCGGCACCGGGCTCGAGGCTGCTGGGTTCGTTGCCACCTGCCCAATCCCGCCGCCTGTTTGCGGAGGATCTCGGAGTCATCACGCCGGCGGTCCACCGGCTGCGAGAGACGCACGGCCTCGCGGGGACGCGGGTCCTGCAGTTTGCCTACGACAGCTCGCGCTCGATCCATCACCCCTCCCGGCATCCACGCAACGCGGTCGCCTATACCGGCACTCACGACAACGACACGCTGCTGGGATGGTTCCGAGGCTTGCGTGGCGAGGTGCGGACCCGGGCCCACGCCGATCTCGGTACCCAGCCTCGCGAGGCCACGGAACGCGCCATCCGGCTGGCGCTGGATTCCGCCGCCGAGGATGTGTTCATCCCCCTACAGGATCTATGGGCTCTCGGTAGCGAAACCCGCATGAATCGACCGGGTACGAAACACGGCAATTGGCGGTGGCGGGCCGATGCCTCATCCCTCGACGACGCAACCGCTCGTCGGGTCCGGGGTTGGCTTCGACAATCCGGTCGCGCCCGGGCGGACTAACGATCTGCGGCGATCGCGGCGTTCTCGCAGAGCTGCTCGACGTGGAGCTTCCGAGACGGACCGGGGGTCGCCTGCTATATTCGAACAGCCGCGAAAATGCGGAAAAGGACAACCCATGGAACCCAATCAGAGTGTCAGCCTTGAAGAAGTGCGGCGACGGATCGAAGAGACTCTGCCGGGGGCGCGGGTTCAGGTCGAGACTTTCTCGGGGCATGATCATTTTCAGGCCGTCGTGGAAGCGCCGCAGTTTGCCGGAAAGAGTTTGATCGAACAACATCGCATGGTTTACGACGCGGTCGACGATCTGATCGGAGGGGCGATGCATGCATTGGCCCTGAAGACCCGACCCCTCGACGACGCGAAGTAGTCTTATTCTCAGGAGCAGAAATGGAACCGACTACGCAGGTCTCGGACTGGACGGAACAGATCAAGAAGGACATCGCAAGTCACGACGTGTTCATCTTCGCCAAGGGCGAGAAGAATGCGGCGATGTGTGGCTTCTCCCATCGCGTGATGCAGGTGTTCAGCGTGCTGGAGCAGGACTTCGAGGTCCGCAACATCTTCCAGGACCCCGAAATTCGCCCGGCGCTCTGTGCCTACACCAACTGGCCGACCACACCCCAGGTCTTCATCCGCGGAGAGTTCATCGGCGGTTGTGACATCGTCATGGAGATGTACGAGAACGGCGAACTGAAGAAGAAGTTGGCCGCTCAGTAGAACCAGAGGAACGGGCCGGACAGCGACTCGGGACGCATCGGCTGGTTCTTCGATCCTGCCAATGACGCCGAGAGATCGGCCAGTATCTCGACCATCCGACGCTGGCTGACCCGAGTCTCGCTGCCGATTCCGATCGTCGCGACACGCTGCATGTCCAGCAGACGCGCCGGCAGATCCGGACGCAGGGCACCGTCCAGGGACCAGACGGCCAGCGCATGTCCTTCGTACGAGGGATCGCTTGCGACTCCGGCTAACCGTGTCGCCAGGACGGAAGGGGGTTCCTCCGAGACGATGAGGGTCAGGCGTCGGTCGCCTCCCGGCGGCAATTCGGCGTGCACCGGCCCGGCCTTCCAGATCCCGCGGATCTCCTCGAGGCGGTTGTCGACATGCCCCTCGCCGGCGAGATAGACAAGTGGAACGGTCGTCGGGACGGTCTGCATTGCCCGCCACCGCGTGACCGATTCGGTTGGATGAGTCCCGACGATGCTGACGTAGGGCGGCGCCCCACTCCACCACTCGTTCAACGAGCGGGCGAGGGTATCGGCACGGGTCTCACCGAACCCCTCCTCGACCGCTCGCCCCCACGGCACCCCGGCGTTGGCCGCCTGCTGCAGCAACATCAGCGTAGACACGGGACCCAGCTGCGGCGGCAGTTGCCCCAACCCACCCAACACGCGTCCCTGAGCCAGATCCGCGGTCGGACCAAGAATCAGCCGTTGTAGCTCCGCCCGGGGCAGCGTGCCCTCGATCTCCCCGGGAGTCCCGCCGTCAGGCATCCCCTGCAACCGGATGGGTATCCGTGCGTCACCCTCGCGCTCGCGAATCTGAAACGTCGCGAGTCCGTCACCGAGATCCACGGAAGGTGGGACAAACGGGTCCAGGCCGACCGTCAGGACGTTGATCTCGGCTCGCACACTCCCCCTTCCGGAAGCACCGGCCAGTAGCCGGTAACGGTGACGTCGTCCCTCGTCGAATCGGCCGAACGCGGAAAGCACCCCGTTGGTATCGTATTCAACCAATCGCCTGCGGGGGGCGACTCCGTAGATGTCGTAGAGCGTCTCGATGCGAGTTGCGTTCTCGGAGAATCGATAGGCGAGGTCGAGGGTCGTCGTCGGTCCGTGAGCGGGAATCGTTGGCCTTGGCATGCCGACCGGATCAACCGCCCACTCCGCCCGTGGTCCTGCGGCACGCCCACCGGCCGCGGACGCCGCTGCGAGACTCGCCGGGAGCACCGCCGAGGCTCCCGACGTAGCGCCGAAC
>JAOTYK010000092.1 GCA_029861955.1 Acidobacteriota bacterium | reverse complement strand
CCGCGGTGTCGGGCGGCACGAGTCCGTTCGCCTACCAGTGGACCGAGGACGGGATCGACATCCCGGGCGCAACGGATTCCTCGCACACCGTCAGCCGCGGCGATGCGGCAAGCCACGCCTACAATTGCCGGGTCAACGACAGCTCCCCGAGTTGCGGCGCGCTGACCGATCCCGTCGACGCGACGGGCGAGTGGACCGCGCAGTGTGCACCGAACGTCGTCGTCGACGCGGCATACGATCCCGCCGGCAGCCTGGTCGAGGTGTGCGGCGACGGCGATTCGTTCGTCGAGCCCGGAGAGCGCTGGTCCGCCCTGGCGCGGCTGCGTAACGCGGGGACCGCGGTCGCGGGGGATGTCCGTGCCGGTCTGGCGACGAACCCGGCGTCCACTGTGGACGCCGCGGTCGTTAGCGGCGCGGTGTCGTTCGGCGACATCGATCCGGGACTCAGCGCTTTGAACTTCGCCGAGCGCTTCGAATTCTGCCCCGCAACGACGGGCGCGTGCGGCTCGGAGATCACCTTCGACATCGACGGCGTGACGTGGACCGGCGGCGGCACTCCGCCGGCCGACTTCCCCTTCGTGTTGCAAGTTCCGCTCGGCGTGTCGGACCCGGGCGGCGACCAGTGGGCTGACCTGACTCCGAGCGATCCGCTTGACGCCACGCTCGAAACAGTCATCTCGGACCTGCAGACCGTCATCGTCGGCTCGCCGGACACGGCGGTCTTGTCCTACGGCTTCTCCTACTCTCCGCCGCGTGTGACGGTCTACGAGGACGATTTCGACACGGTGGTCCCCTGGGACGAATCCGGCCCGGTTATCGCGAGCGCGGAAGAACCCGACACGTGTCCAGGCTCCCCGAGCGGCTTCAACGCCCGTCTCGGCCCCGGAGCAAGTTTGACGAAGTACTTCACGACCCCGCTGGCGCAGGTCCGGATGGAGTTCGACCACTCCAGCGACACCTCGCTCGACGCGGGCGAGTTCCTGTGGGCTGAGTACATGATCGAGTCCGTGTGGATCCCGGTGTTCCAGGGTCCGGACGGCGGCGACGGCCTGTGGACCTGTGACGAGAGCGTCACGTTCCCCGATCCCAACTCCTTCGTGGGCATCCGCTTCGGCAACAACGCCAACGAAATCGGAGAGAACACGCGGCTGGACTACTTCCGGTTGACCGGCCTCACGGACGACACCTGGACGGATGCCGTCCGGGTCGAGATCCAGGACATGCTGGGGACCTGGCACTTGCTGAAGGACTACGGCGCGCCGGACGCCGGGCTTCACGACCTCCTCGCGCTCGGCATCTACAGCGGCCCCGGCATGTACCGGATCCGGCTCAGCGAGAACGCGGGCGGAGCGGCCCAACTGAGCACGGTTGCGCCCGGGGAAGGTCTGCACGTCGTCAGGAACCCCGTGAGTGAGTGCGACGTGAGCGCCTGCTGCGCCGCGAGCACCGCACCGCCGCCGGTGGGCGACGGCTGGATCGCGGGAGGCAGTCCAGCGACCTTCGCACGCAACGGCGACAACGTGACCTATACCTACGATTCCGCGACCTGCTCCGAAGCGAGAGCCGTGGTCGTCTACGGCAATATCGGGGACTACTCGACCTACGTCGGCACGGCCGACTGCGACGGCGACGGCACGTTCGACGCCACGGGACTGGGCGACGTCTGGTTCAACTTGATCTGGGTGGACGCGGCGAACATGGCCGGCCACCCGGGCTACGGCAGCTCGGGACCGCGTGGTTTCGGCGCCGCCGGATTCGGCTGCGGAATCGTCCTGGACAATATCGCGGACGGCATCTGTGACTGACGCCGGCCGGGGCGTGTTTGCCCTGCGAGAAACGCCCGCGGTTCGCGACGGTTTTTCTACAGGACGAACTTCGGTGCCGTTCCGGCTCAGCCGAGTCGCGCCCGCGGCAGATAGATCCTGAACGTCGTCCCCTCGCCCGCGTCGCTTTCCACGGTAACGGCGCCACCGGCCTGCTGCACCGCGCCGTACACGGTGGCCAGGCCGAATCCGCTGTGACCGCTCGCCTCCTTCGTCGTGAAGAAGGGCTCGAAGATCCGTTCCCGGTTCTCCGGCGGTATCCCCGATCCGGTATCCGCGACCGCCAGCATGACGTATCCGCCCGGCCGCGCGTACGTCCGGGGCGAGTCGTCGGGAAGACGGATGTTGGCGGTCTCGATTCGCAGCCGCCCGCCGGCGGGCATCGCCTGGACCGCGTTGGCGACCAGGTTCACGATCACCTGCTCGAGTTGGACGGGATCGATCTCGACGCTGTGGAGATCCGGTGACAGGCGCCGTTCCAGCCGGACGTTCTCACCGACCAGCCTTTGGAGTTCGGCCCCGGCGCCGTCGTCGAGAAGTGCGTTGACGTTGACCGCGACCGATCGGGCCGGTCGCCGGCGGCCGACCGCGAGGAGCCGATCGATCAACGAAGATGCCTTGGAAACCGAGGTCAGGATCGACGCGGTCTTGCGCCTCGTTCCGTCGTCGACCGCTTTGTCCCGTGCCAGCTCCGCCTGGGAGCGGATCGCGCTCAGGTAACTATTGATGTCGTGGGCAACGCCGCCGGCCAACCGTCCGATCGCATCCATCTTCTGCGCCCGGTGCAGTTGGGCGTCCCTCTCACGAAGCGTGGTTTCGACCTTCGCCCGTCGCCGCTCGAGACTCCACAAGGTGGTGACGCTCAGTGCCACGATGACGATCCAGGACGCCACGATCACCCTGAACAAGGTGTTAGCCCTGGCCCGATTCCTGGTCTG
>JAOTYK010000091.1 GCA_029861955.1 Acidobacteriota bacterium | reverse complement strand
ACCGAGCCGTCGCCGCTAAGACGAGGCACGGTCAGCACAAGATTCTCCGGGTCCACATGCATACCGCGAACCACCATCGGGACCGCTCCCACCGTCGCGGTCGTTACGAGCAACGCCACCAGTACAAGCGGTCGCTGCGCAATGCCAAACGGCCCGTGCGTCTCCTCACGACTGAACCACAGCGCGGCAACACACAGCACCATCAGTCCCAGCGCAAGCAACTGAAGCGCCAGCCAGACCGGGCCGACCATCGTCTCGAGGGTCGTGCGTCCCCAGAGGACGTAGAGGATCGAAGCGAACACCGCCGCCATCGCGACGCCGCCCGCCGCCGCCGTCATGGTCTGCGAAAGCCAGGTCGATGCCATCACCGCACAACAGAAGACCAGGAACGAAAGAACGACCCACAACATCCACTGTTCGCCGAACTCGAAGGCCATCTGACGACCGACACTGACAATCGGCCCGCCGTGAACGATCCACGTCGTCACCCACCAACAGAGTGCGACCAGCAACCAGGCGGACAATGCCACCGCGACCTTCGTCGCATAGATCCGGAAACGCGACATCGGTCGAGAAAGCAGGTAACCGATCGTTCGTTCCGATCGTTCGCCAGCGATGACCGTCGCGCCACAGGCGGCCGCAAAGATCGGCAAGACTGCAAACAGACTGGTCGAGAGCAACAGCACGGCCATCGAGTCGCCGGCGCGGTCCTGCAGGAACGCCGCCGACCAGGCGGATAACGCCAACGGTGCGATCAGACACAACACGACGTTGGCGATCAACAGACCCCGGAGCGTCCGCCATTCCTTCCAGACAAGTGCGCCGGTCATTCCGCCGATCATGATTCACCTCTCGGGAACAGAACGTTCAGCTCGCCGGTCACGAGGTCCCGCACACGCAACTCCCGGACCTCTCCATCCCAGGTCGTTTCGAGGAGTCTTCCATCGGCCGTCCAGCCCGATGGCCAACCCTTATCGGATTTAATCTCTTTCTGTGAGCCGTCCTCACGGACCACGATCCACGACTGATTCTGTCGCGCCACGACCAACCGCTTGCCGTCCGGCGAAAGCATCAGCGAACCGATCGGACCGCCGACCGTTCCCCAACTCTGCGTCGATCCGTCGTCCAACCGGCGGAGAAGCAACGTCTGCTGGCCCTCGCGTTCGTCGGAGAGACAGACGTGGTAGGCCATCGTCGTCTTCGCCTCGTCGAGCGCGAAGTGCCCCCCACACGGGGCGTCGAACAGTTGCTCCGTCGCTCCGTCGTCCGAATCGACAAGCAGGAATCGGTACTTTTTGGCGTCGGCGTCCAGGTCCTCCGCTACCAGGAGCGGGATGGCGTTTCCGACCAGCCCCCCGGGTCCGGTGTTCGAGCCGATCCAGCGACCCGAGAGCAGTTCCGCGCTCCCGGCGTTGTGGAGGACCGTCATCTCGCCGCTCCGGACATCGATCCGAACCAGACAGCGACCGGTCTCCTCGGTCGACGATCCCGGGAGTTTCCGAAGCGTCGTGATCAGCAAGACGGCGGAAGAGTCGGACGTCCAGCCAACGGGATAGCCCCAGCGAAAGCCGTGTCGACTCAGGTCATGGTCAAGCCTCTCGCCGCTGTCACGCTCGATCAGACTGACGGAGAAGGCAGCGACGTTCCCCAGGAGAATCCACTGACCGTCGGGAGAGAGGCTTCCACCGTACGCGCCATTCAGGTTCAGACCCGGCGTACCGGGAAGCCAACGTCGCTCCTTGCCATCAATCGTGACCTCACCGATCCGCAGCTTCTGCGTCCAGAAACCGTAGCGGTTAAGGGCGTTGGCGAACAGGACGTGTCGGCCATCGGCAGTGATGTGGGGCGACATCGACCAGCGCGGCGTCAACGAAGTAGGCTCTTCGCCGTTGACCGGAAACGACCAGACCTGAGGCGATCGGCCGGCGGCGTTGGTCATCTCGAGCAGTACGGACTCCCCTGACGGGGTGACGTGCATGCCATACATGACCGCGCTATCGATGTCGAAACGAACCGCCCGCCAACCGCCGATCAGAGCAACCGTCACCGGGAGGATCAAGAGAACGGCGGCGATTCCCAGTGCGCGCCGTTTAGCAACGGCCCCCCGCAAGAGTTCGCCGGAACTGAACAGGTAGCCGGCGCCCACCGCGAAGATCGCGCTGAAGGCAATCACCTGCCAGCCGAGGATCCCGGGATCCATCGCCATCGACGGGTCGAGACGCATGAGATAGAAACCGACCAGAGTCATCAAAGCCAACGCTGCCACGATGGCAGCCGCTGCCACGGTCATGGTGCGACGCATGACGTTGGAAAAATACATTGCGCAGGCGAATATCAGCAGAGACGCTGCGACCGCAAGAACCAGGACTCCCACGTTGTCGACATCCTGCGTCGCTTTGTGAAACCAGCGGGTGGTGCCACTCCCAGTAAGCGACGCCACGACAAGCATGGCGGCCAGCGAGCCACCGACAATCACGACCCACGAGAACAACGCCGTAACCGTCTTGCCGCCGATGATCTTCCAGCGCGCGATGGGCCGAGAGAGTAGGTAGCCCAGGCTACCCGTCGCGTGTTCGTTGGCGACGGTGCCGGCTCCACACGCGGCGGCGAACAGCGGCCACAGGAACAGCACGAAGAACAATCCCAGTAACTGATTGTGATCGTCCCCGCTGAGCGGGTTCGAACGAGACGCGCTCCACGCAAAGGTCCCAAGCGGCGCAAGCACCACAAGAATGAGCCCCGCCGCAACGACGCCTCGCTGCTCGCGCCACTCCTTCCAGAGTAGAGCCCTAATCATCCCGGGCACCCTTGACGACCTCCATGAAGATCTCCTCCAGGGAGAGATGCATCACCTCCACCGAACGTGCCCCGTGCTCCCGAAGCCGAGCCTCGATCGCCGGATCGAAGTCCGCGACTGTCAGCATCGCCGAGTGCGAGTTACGATCGACCCGCAGCGGGTTCTCGATGGGGAAGGTCGTCGGGACGTCG
>JAOTYK010000090.1 GCA_029861955.1 Acidobacteriota bacterium | reverse complement strand
CATTTCTGGCCACCGCCGTGTTACAGCCCGCGGCCGCCGAGACGGTGCTCAAGCTCGGGCACGTGTCGAGCGCGGACAACGTCTACCACAAGGGCGCGTTGCGCTTCGCCGAGCGGGTCAAGGAGATGACCGGCGGTTCGGTGACGGTCGATGCGCTGTGCTGCGCGCAGCTCGGCAACGATGTCGCCCAGGCCAAGACGGTCCAGCTGGGCGCTCAGGACCTGGCGATCGTCTCGAGCAACAATCTGGCACAGTTCGATCCCCGTATCGACATCTTCAGCCTGCCCGCCCTGTTCGAGGACATCCCCTCGGCGCAGAAGGCGGTTTTCGGCAAAGTCGGCGACGAGATATTCGAGAACTTCCGTCAGGCCACCGGCCTGCGGGTCGTCTACACGACGGCCTGGGGCAGCCGTTCGCTGATCAACAACCGGGGTTCGGTCAATGCGCCCTCGGACCTCAAGGGAATGCTGATCCGCTCTCCGGGCAGCCCGGTCATGAACGCGACCTACAAGGCGATGGGCGCCAACCCGACCCCGGTCGCCTTCGCCGAGCTGTTCACGGCCTTGCAGCAGAAGACCGTCGACGGTGCCGACATGTCGCCCTGTGACGTGTTGTCGCTCAAGTATTACGAGGTGCAGAAGCACCTGACCACGTCGAACCTCTTCACGGGCTTCGGCATGGTGGTAATGAACGATCGCAAGTTCCAGAGCCTGTCCGACACCGAGCAAAAGGCGATTCTGGCCGCCGGCCGGGAGGCGGGCGAGTACTCCTGGGGTCTGACCGAAAAGTGCGATTTGGACGGTCTGGCCAAGGCCAAGGCAGTTGGAATGGACGTGGTCGAGCTTCAGCCCGACCAGCGCGGCCCCTTCTTCAAGTTGGCCCGCTCGGTCTGGCCGGAGTTCGAGAAGCGGGTCGGTGGGCGCGACCTGATCGACAGGCTGGTCTCGTCGTCGAAATAGCAACCGCGCGGTCGTCTCCCGCCGCGGGGAAGACCGGGGTCCGAAGTGTCGCGCTTCGGACCCGGGATCTTCTCGCCGCAGGCCGTTGCGCGAGCGCTGGGACGGCGGCAGCCGTGTGCTATGCTCGCGCAGGACGGCGGATGCGCGGAGCGGCCGACGATGTCCCGCGCGGGGTCCGGCCACGTCGTCATCGGTGACCATTCATAGGGGCTCATAGGGGCGAGCGGCGATGAAGCGGTTGATGACCTGGCTCGATCGCTTCGACTATCACATCCTGTTGCTGTTGCTGGCGGCGCTGGTGGCGGTCGTCTTCCTGCAGGTCGCCTCGCGCTTCGTGTTCAAGCTTCCGATCGAATGGTCGGAGGAGATGGCGCGGTTCCTGTTCATCTGGTTCTGCTGGCTGGGCTGCAGTTTCGCCACCTGCAGCTATCACCACATCCGCATCACCGCCCAGTTCCGGATCATGCCGCGCGTCGTGGCGCTGTGGCTGCTGCGCGCGGGCGACGTTCTGTGGATCGCCTTCAACCTGGTCGTCCTCTACGGCGGCATCCTGTACCTGGACTCGATCCTGCAATACCCCTATCGGGCGATGATCACCGAGATCAACATGTTCTGGATCTTCATGCCGATCCCGCTGATCTTCCTTGTCTTCACGCTGCGCGTGGCGTTCAACCTCTTCGATCCCCGCTATTTCGAGATGACCATGAGCGAGGCCGAGCGTGAAGCGGCCGAGGAAGTCGAGATCGGCTCACCCGGCGGACGGCAGTCATGAGCGTCGGCGCGGCGATCGCGATCGCCTTTGTGATCTGTCTGCTGCTCGGGGTGCCGATCGCCACCGCCATGGGGATTGCGGCGGTGGTCGCGATCCTCATCGCCGGCCTGCCGATCACCTTCCTGGTCCAGGTCATGTTCGAGGCGCTCAACTCCTTTCCCCTGATCGCGATCCCGCTGTTCATTCTGGCCGGCGCGATCATGGAGCGGGGAGGGCTGTCCCAGCGGATCGTCGATATCTTCATGCCGCTCATCGGACGAAGCTACGGCGGACTCGCGATCGTCACGATTCTGGCGTGCATGTTCTTCGCGGCGATCTCCGGATCCGGCCCGCCGACGGTTGCGGCGATCGGCTCGATCATGATCCCCTCCATGCTGCGCCAGGGATATACCGCGTCCTTCTCCGGCGGGGTCACGGCATCCGGCGGGACGCTGGGCATTCTCATCCCGCCCTCTGTGCCGATGATCATCTATGGCGTCAGCTCCGAGACATCGATCCCGCGGCTGTTCGCGGCGGGCATCGTGCCCGGCGTGGCGGTCGGGCTGATGTTGACTGTGACCGCCTATCTGCTGGCACGGCGCGCCGGCTATCGCTCGGCCGACGCGGCCGTCGACGTCATCGCCTTCCTGCGCGCGCTGCGCCGCGGCATCTGGGCGCTGCTCGCCCCCATCATCATCCTGGGCGGCATCTACACCTCCGTCTTCACGCCGACCGAATCGGCGGTCGTGGCGGTCGTCTACGGCTTGCTCGTTTCGCTGCTCGTCTACCGTGAGATGACCTTCGCAAAGCTGAAGGAGACCTTCATCTTCAGCGCGACGATCAGCGGCTCGGTCCTGGTCATCATCGCCACGGCCACCGTGTTCGGGCAGATCCTGACGCTTCAGAACATCCCCCAGGACATGGCCAAGTGGATCGCCAGCCTGTCCGACGACAAGCATGTCATTCTGCTGATCGTCTGCGTGCTTCTGATCTTCATCGGCATGTGGATGGACACGATCGCTCAGATCATCCTGTTGACGCCGGTCTTGCTGCCGGTGGTCAAGACCATGGGCGTGGACCCGGTCCACTTCGGCATCCTTTTCGTGCTTTGTTGCGAAATCGGCTTCCTGACGCCGCCGCTCGGCGTCAACCTCTTCGTCGCCATGCGATTGACCGGGTGCTCCATCGAGAGCCTGTCCAAATCGGCGCTGCCCTATGTGATGGTGCTGGTTTTCGCCATCATCGTGATGATCTTTTTGCCGGAGATCACGCTGTGGATGCCGTCGTTGCTGTACGACAGGTAATTGGCCCCGGCAGCAACGTCTTCCCGGGTTGCGCGGCGGGGGCATGTTCGCACATCATGG
>JAOTYK010000089.1 GCA_029861955.1 Acidobacteriota bacterium | reverse complement strand
ATCCGGCGACCCGGATCAAAGCGATCCAGCCGACCCGTTGGAGCACACCTCATGAGTCGTTCCGTGCGTGCTGCCCTCGTCCAGGCCGAATGGACAGGCGGCAAAGAGTCGATGATCGACAAGAGCGTTTCTTATGCGCGGCGGGCCGCTGACCAGGGCGCCCAGGTGCTTTGCTTTCAAGAGATCTTCAGCTCCGCGTACTTCTGCACGGTGCAAGACCCGTCGTTCTACGACGAAGCGGAGGAGATCCCGAACGGTCCCACGATCCAGCGGATGACGGCGCTGGCCGCAGAGACCGAGATGGTGCTTGTGGTGCCCATCTACGAGCGGGTGGACGAGGGCACCTTCTACAACACGGCTGCGGTCATCGACGCCGACGGCAGCTTTCTGGGGATCTATCGGAAGACGCACATCCCTCAGGTCGAGGGCTTCTGGGAGAAGTTCTATTTCCGCCCCGGCAATCTGGGGTACCCGGTTTTCGACACGGCCGTTGGGCGCATCGGCGTGTACATCTGTTACGACCGTCACTTCCCAGAGGGTTGGCGGATCCTCGGACTCAAGGGCGCCAAGATCGTCTTCAATCCGTCGGCTACAACTCGGGGTCACTCCCGTTACCTCTGGGAGCTCGAGCAACCCGCCGCTGCGGTTGCCAACGAGTACTTCGTCGGTGCGATCAACCGGGTCGGCGCCGAGGATCTGGCGGGGACGGACTATTACGGCTCGTCCTACTTCGCGAGCCCGCGCGGTCAGCTGATCGGCGGTACCGCATCCGACACCGAAGACGAGGTCCACGTCAGGGATCTCGATATGGGCCTGATCGAAGAGGTTCGGCGCCACTGGGCTTTCTATCGAGATCGCCGGCCCGAGGTCTACTCGGACATCTCCGACGGGTGACGACGCGCGTTTGGGGCCCCCTCGGCTGAGGGGGCCCCAAGGTTGCACGCTGGCGACTAGCTGCTGGAGCTGCTCGGCGTTGAGGCGCCGTCTCCGCTGGCGTTGAAGACCTCGCCGATCGCACCGATGGTGCTCAAGATCCCGCTCATCTCGACGGGCAGGAAGATCTTGGTAGCCTGTCCGTCCGCGATGCCCTGGAGGGCCTCGAGGTAGCGGATCGCAATCAGGTCCGGCGTGGGGTCGCCGGTATGGATGGCGCCGAACACACGCTCGATGGCGCGACCCTCACCCTCGGCAACCGTCTCCTTCTGGTAGCGCTCAGCGTCTGCGACCTGCTTGATCGCTTCGGCCTGACCTTCGGCCTCGAGGATTCGGGACTGCTTCACGCCCTCCGCCTTGAGGATCTCGGCACGCTTCGAACCCTCGGACTCCGTGACGACCGCACGGCGATCGCGCTCCGCCTTCATCTGGCGGTGCATGGCGTCGGTGACGTCCGCGGGCGGATCGATGCGCTGGATCTCAACACGCACGACCTTCGTGCCCCAGACATCGGTCGCCTCGTCCAAGATGGCACGGAGCTGGGCGTTGATCGTCTCACGTGAGGTGAGCGCATCGTCCAGGTCGAGGTCGCCGACGACGTTACGCAAGTTGGTCTGCGCCAACTTGGTTGCTGCCAGGACGAAGTTCTGCACGTTGTACACCAGCTTCACGGGGTCCGTCGCCTGGTAGTAGACGACGGCATCGACCGTGACCACGACGTTGTCCTTTGTGATGACCTCCTGGGGAGGAACGTCGACGACGATCTCACGCATGTCCACCCGCCGGATCCGGTCGATGAATGGCACGATGAGATGCAGACCGGGGTCGAGTGTTTCGCGGTACTTGCCGAACCGCTCGACGAGACCCTGCTCGAACTGCTTCACGATCTTGAGACCGAGTGCGGCGTAGATCACCACAAGTGCGATCACGCCGATGACTACAGCAATGGCTCCCATGTGAGCTCCTTCTTTTCTTCGTCCGCTATGACTTCGGTTCCACCACGAGGCGTGCGCCGCGTACGTCGATGACTCGCACTTCGGTGTTCGCTTCGATGACACTGTCGAGGTCCGTCGTCGCACTCCATTGCTCGGTCTCGACCCTGACCCGGCCCGTCCCGGCGACGCGGTCGATCGGCTCGATCACCGTTCCGACCGCATCGACGTAGCGCTTGGCTCCCACCGGATAGCTCGGCTCGCCTTCACGCCACGCAAAGCTCCTCAGGCCCCACAGCGCGCCAATCGAAACCGCGAGGAAAGCAACGATCTGCGCCCAAACCGCGACCTCGAAGAACGCAAGGATGCCGGCGACGACCGCCCCTATTGCAAAGGGCAGCATGAACAGACCGGCCGTCACCATCTCGCCGATTCCGAGCACGACGGCGGCACCTAGCCAGACCCATCGCCAAACTTCGATGTCATCCACGCTGTCCTCCTTCGGTCCAACCAACACCAATGCGGCCACAACCGCGATCACCAGGATCGCAAACACGCCGATGCCGCGGCCGTTGCGGCTCTGACGTTTGACTTCGTTCCATGTCGACCGTCTCCGAGGTCCTCGTTGTTCGGCGGCCCATGCCTCGGCGAAGCCCGGGATGTCGTCGCCGACGACAACCGCAGGACTCTTGCCCGCGGCAACGGCTTCGCGGAGGTGCGACTCGAGCTCGCGACGCATGTCGGTGATGGCGACGTCGCGGACACCTGTCTCACGCCAGTAACGCTCACACCGTTCCAACACATGGTCGACGCTGAGTTCAGTCACGTCCACCTCCATTCAGAACCTGCTCGACGCCCGATGCGAGGCGTCTCCACTCTGTTGCCCATTCGTCGAGTCTGACACGACCCGGCGGGGCAATCCTGTAGTACTTGCGGGGCGGGCCCCCCGTCGACTCTACGAAGTAGCCCTCGATGTACCCCTTCTTCTGCAGCCTGCTCAGCAGCGGATAGATGCTGCCTTCGCTGACCAGCGCCAAACCACGCCCCTGCAACTTGTCCACCATCTCATATCCGTAACTCGGCTCCTCGGCGATGAGCGCCAGGAGACACATGTCGAGAACGCCTTTCAGGAGCTGGGAGCTGTGATCCACATCCACTCCACGGGTACTCGCCGTCACCCATCGCTGGGCTTGCTTTCTTACGTCGCTCGGGCCCTCCGTTGCTCCGGCGGGCCGTCGCTCAGCCCGGCCGTCGCTCGAAGGCCTGCCGGTCGCCAAGACATCTTGGTTACCCAAGTACTCGGGTAACCAATATATCCTGGTAACCAGGCTACCTTGCGTTGCACTTTACCCCCATCTTCGGTTCTTGGCAAGGGTCGATCGCGGCCTAGCGGTCATCGGTTAGTGCGAACCAATGGGTACGATCCTGGGTCTAAGTAGGGTCCGGTGACGGGAGCCAGATGTCAGAATCGTCATTCTCCAAACGAGTCGGTGCGTTCGTGATCGCCGGCGTTTTCGTCGTCGTTGCGTTCCTGATCGGCGGCGCCATCGGCAACTGGAACCCGTTCGGCTTCGGTGGCAGCCCCTACACGTCTGTCGGCCCGACCGTTGTGGACAGCGTCCGATCGCTCGCCGACCTGACGACGGTGGAGATGGTCGAGTACACCACC
>JAOTYK010000088.1 GCA_029861955.1 Acidobacteriota bacterium | reverse complement strand
ACAGTACCGGCGCCGACCGTGCGGCCGCCTTCGCGGATCGCAAACCGAACGCCCTTCTCCATCGCGATCGGGGCGATCAACTCGACCGAAAGCGTCACGTTGTCCCCCGGCATCACCATCTCCGTGCCTTCCGGCATCGCCGCCGCACCCGTCACATCCGTCGTCCGGAAGTAGAACTGCGGACGGTAGTTGTCGAAAAACGGCGTGTGCCGGCCGCCCTCGTCCTTCGACAAAACGTAGACCTCGCCCTTGAACTTCGTGTGCGGAGTAATCGAGCCCGGCTTCGTCAGGCACTGCCCGCGCTCCACCTCGTCCTTCTTCGTACCCCGAAGCAGGATCCCCACGTTGTCACCAGCCTGACCCTGGTCCAGCAGCTTGCGGAACATCTCGACACCCGTCACCACCGTCTTCGACGTGTCTCGGATCCCGACGATCTCTACCTCTTCGCCCACCTTGATGATGCCGCGCTCCACGCGACCCGTCACCACCGTCCCACGACCCTGAATCGAGAAAATGTCCTCGATCGGCATCAGGAAGTCCTTGTCGACATCGCGCTCCGGCTCCGGAATCGACGCGTCCACTGCGGCCATCAACTCGAAGACCGCCTTCGCATCCTCAGAATCCGCATCGTCGGTCTCCAGCGCCTTGAGCGCCGAGCCACGAATGATCGGAATGTCGTCCCCGGGAAAGTCGTACGACGACAGAAGCTCCCGAACCTCCAGCTCCACCAGGTCCAACAACTCCTCGTCGTCCACCATGTCGCACTTGTTCAGAAACACCACGATGTGAGGCACATCCACCTGACGCGCCAGAAGAACGTGCTCGCGCGTCTGCGGCATCGGACCGTCGGCCGCCGAAACCACCAGGATCGCGCCGTCCATCTGAGCGGCGCCCGTGATCATGTTTTTGACGTAGTCGGCGTGGCCCGGGCAGTCCACATGGGCGTAGTGACGGTTCTCCGTCTCGTACTCCACATGCGCCGTCGCGATCGTGATCCCACGCTCGCGCTCCTCAGGCGCCTTGTCGATGTCGTCAAACGCCGTAAACGTCGCCAGGTTCTTCGCCGCCAGATTCTTTGTGATCGCTGCCGTCAACGTCGTCTTGCCGTGATCCACGTGACCGATCGTGCCGATGTTCACGTGCGGCTTGGTACGCTCAAACTTCTCCTTCGCCATGATTCCTCCTCCGCCCGAGACCTAGCCCGCGGCGCGTGCAACAACCTCTTCGCTGACGGTCTTGGGTGCTTGCTCGTAGTTGGCGAACTGCATGGTGTAGTTCGCTCGACCCTGGCTCGCGGACCGCAAATCCGTCGCGTAACCAAACATCTCTGCCAGCGGCACGAGACAGGCGATGACCTGCGCGTTGCCGCGAGCCTCCATACTCTGGACTCGACCTCTCCTGGACGTGACGTCTCCGATCACGTCCCCCATGTACTCTTCCGGCGTCACGATCTCGACCGCCATGACCGGTTCGAGAAGAGCGGGTCTGGCGCGTTTCGAGGCATCCTGGAACGCCATCGAACCGGCGATCTTGAACGCCACTTCCGAGGAGTCGACCTCGTGGAAGGTCCCGTCGTGGAGATCGATCTCGATACCGGTGATCGGATATCCGGCAAGCGGCCCGGTCTCCATCGCCTCGCGAATGCCCTGTTCGATGGGCTTGATGAACTCCCGAGGGATTGCGCCGCCCTTGATCTTGTTGTTGAAGACGAACTCTCCCTCGTCGGTCGGACGCGCGACGATCTTGCAGTGGCCGAACTGACCACGACCACCGCTCTGACGCACAAACCGGCCTTCGCCCTTGGCTTCAACCGTCAGACTCTCCTTGTAGGCCACCTGCGGCCGGCCCACGTTGGCGCCCACCTTGAACTCACGCAAAAGGCGATCGGTGATGATCTCCAGATGGAGTTCGCCCATCCCGGAAATCAGCGTCTGACCGGTATCGGGATCGGTGTGAACCCGGAAGGTCGGGTCTTCCTGCTGCAGCTTCTCGAGCGACAGAGCCAGTTTTTCCTGGTCGGCTTTGGTCTTTGGTTCGATCGAAACCGAGATCACCGGCTCCGGGAAGCTCATCGCCTCGAGAACGACCGGCGCCTTGAGATCCGTGATGGTGTCACCGGTTTTGACGGCCTTCAAACCCACACCCGCGGCAATGTCGCCGGCCCAGACGGACTTGAGCTCTTCCCTCTTGTTGGCGTGCATACGCAACAGCCTGCCGACCCGCTCTTTGCGCGACGTTCGCGCGTTGAGAACCGAGTCACCCGATGAGACGCTGCCGGAGTAGACGCGAAAGTAAGCCAACTGACCTACAAACGGATCGGTCATGATCTTGAAGACCAGGGCCGAGAACGGCTCGTCGTCACTCGACTTGCGCATCACCACCGATTCGGTTCCGGGATCCTTGCCTTCGATCGCTGGGATGTCGAGCGGTGAAGGCAGATAGCTAATGACCGCGTCGAGTAGCGGCTGCACGCCTTTGTTCTTGAAGGCGCTGCCGCAGAGTACCGGCTGAAGCGCGTTCGACACCGTCGCCCGCCGTAGCGCCGCCTGAAGCTCCTCGTTCGTCACCTCGTCGCCGGAGAGGTACTTCTCGAGTAGCGGGTCGTCGGTCTCGGAGATGGACTCGACCATCTTCTCCCGCAACTCGTGGGCGCGATCGACGAGCTCAGCCGGGATGTCCACGAGCTCGTACTGGGCACCCAACGCCTCGTCTTTGTAGCGGACGCCCTTCATCGTGATGAGGTCCACCACGCCCTGGAGCGTGTCCTCGGCGCCCCAGGGAATCTGGATCACGACCGGCGCAGCACCCAACCGCGAGCGCATCATCTCGACACAGCGGTCGAAATCGGCTCCAACGCGGTCCATCTTGTTGACAAAAGCGAGACGGGGAACGCGATAACGGTCTGCTTGCCGCCAAACCGTCTCCGACTGCGGCTCGACGCCGGCCACGGCATCGAACACCGCCACGGCGCCATCCAGGACCCGCAACGAACGCTCCACCTCGGCGGTGAAATCCACGTGCCCGGGGGTGTCGATAATGTTGATCCGGTGATCGTCCCAGGAACAGGTCGTAGCCGCGGCGGTGATCGTGATGCCACGCTCTTGCTCCTGCACCATCCAATCCATCGTCGCGGTCCCCTCGTGGACCTCCCCGATCTTGTAGTTGACGCCCGTGTAATAGAGGATTCGCTCGGTCGTCGTCGTCTTGCCGGCATCAATGTGCGCCATGATGCCGATGTTGCGAATGCGCTCTAGTGGTACTTGCCTAGCCATCTTCGTGTCTTGAGTTGGTTTCGAGTTGCAGTGCCAAAAAAAGCCACGACGGCAGTCGCCTGCCGCCGAAGAGTCTCTCCTTGTTGGGGATGCCGCCTTGCTTACCAGCGATAGTGGGCAAACGCCTTGTTGGCGTCGGCCATCCGATGCGTGTCCTCTTTCTTCTTCATCGCCACGCCACGGTTGGCCGCGGCGTCCATCAGCTCTCCAGCGAGCCGTAGTTTCATCGTCTTCTCGTTGCGGTTCTGAGCACCCTGAAGAATCCAGCGCAACGACAGGGCCAGTCGTCGGTTCGGACGA
>JAOTYK010000087.1 GCA_029861955.1 Acidobacteriota bacterium | reverse complement strand
TTGTCCCGGTGGCGGCCGACGGCGGTTGTCCTCGGGGGTTCCGTGTCCAGGACGCGACCCCGGTCGAGGGTAGTGAGCACGTCACCCACACTACCTGGACGTTCTGATGCGAACGAGTTGGAAACTCAAGGTCGGTCTGGCTCTCGGCGGTGGCGCCGCGAGGGGGATCGCCCATGTCGGAGTCATCCGAGGGCTCGTCCGCGCCGGCATCCCCATCGATATCGTCAGCGGCACGAGCATGGGCGCGATCATCGGCGGGGCCTACGCGGCGACCGAGGAGATCGACGTCCTGGTGGAACGAGTTCGTGAGGTCTTGAGTTCGGCAGAGTTCCAGAAGAATCGGCTGTCGTTTCTCCGCGAGACGAAACGATCTCGCGGTGGATTGTTCTTTTCCGTCGCTAATCTCGTCCGCAAGGGGATCTTCTTCGGAGTCTCGAATATCCGCGCGTCCTTCCTCTCGGCCGAGGAGTTTGCGACGAGCATGGCGGCCATCCTTCCCGACACCGACATCGATAAGTTGCCCCTGCCGTTCGGTGCCGTCAGCCTGGACATCAAACGAGCGGAAGAGATTGTTCATCGGAGTGGCAACCTCCGTCGCGCGGCAGCCGCAAGCTCTGCCATCCCGGGAATCCTGCCGCCCGTGAAGATCAACGGTCGTGTTCTGATCGACGGAGGTTGGATCGACAAGGTGCCGGTTCTGCCGGCTTTCACGATGGGTGCGGATGTCGTGATCGCCGTCGACATCAACGCGGACCTCGTTGAGTCGAAGAACTACCGCAAGGGCGTCGACATCATGTTCCGTGCAAATTCGATCAAAGATGCGACACTGGTATCGTTGCAATGTGGGATGGCAGACGTGGTGGTTCGCCCGGCCGTCAGTCATATCCACTGGGCAGACTTCACCGCGTGGGAGCGTTGTATCGAAGCCGGCGAGCGCGCAGCCGAAGAAGCCGTGCCGGCGATTCGTGACCTGCTGCGGCAAGAGCGGCTATTCTCGATCGTGCGATCGGGTACCGGTAAGCGTCTTTCCGAACTGGTTGAACGATCCGGAGCACGACACCTGGTTCTTGAGTAATTGCTCGAATGGATCGAAGGAGCGCGAGCATGGCTGGAAGCCACGTCCACCTGATCGGAATCGGCGGCACCGCGATGACCGCCGTCGCTGGTCTCCTCAAAGAGTCCGGGTGCGTTGTCACCGGCTCTGACGGCAAACTTTACCCGCCGACCTCAACCGTGCTCGGCGAACTGGGGCTGCAGGTGTTCCAGGGGTTCGATGCGGCCCATCTCCGCCCGCGACCCGATCTCGTCGTCGTGGGAAACGCCATCAGTCGTGGCAATCCCGAGCTCGAGTATGTGCTCGACGAACGGATCGAGTACACATCGATGGCGCGTTTGATTCACGATCGTTTCTTGCCGGATCGTCATTCCATCGTTGTGGCAGGTACTCACGGCAAGACCACGACCACCTCGATGCTTGCGTGGGTTCTCCATCACGCGGGGATGGACCCGGGATTCCTGATCGGGGGCGCGCCGCAGAACTTCGATCGCCCGTTTCGTCTCGGAAAGGGTCGACCCTTCGTGATCGAAGGCGACGAATACGACACGGCGTTCTTTGATAAGGGTCCGAAGTTCATGCACTACCGACCCGACACCGCGATGTTGGGGACGGTCGAGTTCGATCATGCAGATATCTATCGCGACCTGGATCATGTTCGACAGGTGTTTCGACGTCTCGTCCTCTTGATTCCCCGTAGGGGGCTCCTGGTTTGTAACCAGGGGGACGCGATCGCGTCGGAGGTCAGCCGGGACGCACCGTGCCGGGTTGAGGGTTACGGCGGCACGGAAGGGCGCTGGCAGGCCCACGATGTCCAGCCCGACGGTGACGGAACTTCCTTCCGACTTGATCGCGATGGCCAGATGTTCGCCGAGATCCATCTACCGATGGTCGGGATGCACAATGTCCGCAATGCGACGGCGGTTGCCGTCGCCTGTGCAGATCTGGGGGTCGACGGGGTGACCGTGGCATCGGGCCTTGCGTCGTTTACCGGCGTCCGTCGTCGCCTCGAGCAGCGAGGCGAGTCCGACGGGATCCGCGTGTTTGACGACTTCGCGCATCATCCGACCGCGATCGAGGAGACGTTGACCGCCGTTCGGCGTCAGCACCCGGATGGACGGGTCTGGGCCGTGGTTGAGCCCCGCTCATGGTCCCTAAGACGAAACGTTTTTCAGCAGCGGTTGGTCGGGGCGTTCGATGCCGCCGACCGCGTCTTGCTGGCACCGGTCTTCCGTGCGGATCAGATCGACGAGACGGAACGTCTGGATACCGCGCGTCTGGTCAGCGATCTCGCCGCACGGGGAGTCTCCGCGACGGCCACGCATGATATCGCGACGATCGTCGAGACGGTCGGTCGCGAGGCCCGCACCGGCGACGTGGTCGTGGTGATGTCCAACGGTGGGTTTGAGAACATCCATGAACGGCTACTCGATTCGATCGCGCAGTCGACAGCCGCCTCGGAAACCGCTCGTTGAGAACGCTCTGGGTCGTGGACCCCTCGGTGAACTCACCGGAGACGGAAGGCGTCCAGCAGATCCTCGAGAACTGGGACGGTCGATCACGGCTGTTTCAGCCGGCGCTCAACCGGGGCGAGGGGCCGGCGCCGGGCGATGGCTACGACGTGGCGGGGATCGTGCTGATGGGCTCGGGGGTATCGGTCCATGACTCCCTGGGCTGGCAGGACCGTCTTTCCGAGTGGGCGCGTCCGATCGTGGAAGGACGCATCCGTCGTCCGCTCCTGGGGATCTGCTACGGGCACCAGTTGATCGCCCACCTCGCCGGTGGGGTTGTCGCCGATCTATCCGACACCGGCGACAAACGTGTTGCGATCGAGGAGAGCCAGATTGTGAGTGACGGGCTCCTGGACGAAGGGGAATCGCTACGGGTCGTCGTCAGTCATCGTGAGCATGTTGTCCGCGAACCCGAAGGGTGGAAGATCACTGCCCGGCGGGAGGGGGTTCCGGTCGATGGCCTCGAAGACCCCGCGCGGCCGACGTACAGCTACCAGTTCCATCCCGAAGCCCGGCATGAGTTCACGCGCCGAGCGGGCTTGCCCGACGAGGCCGTCGACGAGCGATTACGCGTCGACGGCCGGCGTCTACTGGAGGCGTTCAGGCAGCGGGTCCGAGCCGAGCCCTGATCAGCGGCCCCGGCTACGGCTGGAACGAGCGCCGGACGACTTTTTGCCACCCGAGCTTCGGCTCCCGGAGCTTCGTCCACTGGAAGAGCTTCTCGGTTTGCTCCCCGAGCTACTCCGTCCACTGGCACTGCTCTTCGATCCGCCGCGAGGACTCCTTGCTTGCGTGCTGGTGCCACGGGACTTCGGTGCCGACGTCTTCGGTCGAGCGGTCGGCTGTCGACGCGGCTGCGGCGTGGACCGCGGCTGGGACGAAGGCTGTCGACGCGGCTGCGGCGTGGACCGCGGCTGAGACGAAGGCTGTCGACGCGGCTGCGGCGTGGACCGCGGCTGGGACGAAGGCTGTCGACGCGGCTGCGGCGTGGACCGCGGCTGGGACGAAGGCTGTCGTCGCGGT
>JAOTYK010000086.1 GCA_029861955.1 Acidobacteriota bacterium | reverse complement strand
TCCGTGTTGAACTGCATGGAGATGTTGCCACGGAAGTCCACACCGATCGTGCCGCCATCCCCCGGCTTCAGCGTCTCCTCGATGGCACGACGCATCGAATCCTCCAGCGTCATTCCACCCAACTCCATCGCCGCCGAGATCCCGTGGGCGATGCCGTTACGGATGTACTCCTCCCCCACTCCGGTGCCGGAGATGGCGCAGGTTCGGTTGTCGGCATAGGTCCCGGCGCCGATGATCGGCGAGTCGCCGATCCGGCCGTAACGTTTGGCGGTCAACCCACCGGTGGACGTGCCGGCGGCAAGATCGCCGTTGCGATCCAGCGCGACGACGCCGACGGTGCTGCCGCCTTCCGGATCGCGAGGGAACTCCTCCGCGAGTTTCTCGTTAAGCGAATTCCAGCGTCGTTGGGTGAAGAAGTAAGACGGATCGACGAACTCGACACCTCGCTCCTCCCCGAACGTCTCCGCACCCTCACCGGCCAGCAGCACATGACGGGTCTGTTCCATCACCTGGCGGGCCAACCGAATGGGGTTCTTGACGCGTCGTACACCGGCCACGGCACCACACGAGAGGTCGCGACCGTTCATGATCGAGGCGTCCAGCTCGTTGATCCCGTCGCGATTGAAGACGGCACCACGGCCGGCGTTGAACAACGGGTCGTCTTCCATCGCGACGATGACGGCCTCGACGACGTCCAGGCTGGAACTGCCGGACTCCAACATCGTTACGCCGGTCTGCAGCGCGGCCTGAAGCGAGGCCCGGGCATGTTTCTCGAACGCGGAGTCGTCGCCCGCTCGGATCGAACCTGCGCCACCGTGGATGGCGATGGCCCAGTCTTTTTGCGGCTCACCGTCACAGGCGACCAGCAACAACGAGAGAACGAACGCGGTGAAGAGTCGGCCGTAACTCATTCGCCGCCGATCGCCCACAGATGCTCCTCGGTACGCAGATACATCGTGTCGCCCACGACCGCCGGGGTCGCCGCGATCGACTCGCCAAACTTGTTCTCCGACAGAACCTCCAGCTCGTCCCCGGTCCCGATCACGAACACCGTCCCACGGGCCGACGCGATCACGATGCGGTCTCCCACACCGACCGGCGTCGCGTAGTATTCGCCGCCCTCACCCAGCCGCGCCATCTCGAAGAACGGCTCACCGCTCTTCGGATCGACCGCACTGAGGAGGCCACCCTTCTTCACGTAGTACAGACGATCGTTGTAGAGCAGCGGTGAGGCGACATACGGAACGCCCTTGGTTCGACGCCACTGGACGTGGCTCTCGGTCACATCGCCCGTGCCGCCGTGGCGGACGGAAAGCATGACATTCTCACCGGGTGCCGCCGGGCCCAGCAGGCCGGCGATCTCCTCGGCCGCCAGTGCGCCGTCGGCGTTGCCATCGACGAAGATGAAGGCTTCGACGAGACGTCCCGGTGGGATCTCTTCGGCTTGCAGCGCGGCGTCGTCGTTACGATCGAGATGTTTGACCAGCAACGCCGCGTCAAGCAGCGCGTCCTGTGGGATGCCGTGACCTTCCTCGAAACCCGTCAGCATTCGTTCGTCATTGGGCACGTTAGGGGTGGACCAGCCACCGAAGTAGAGGTGATCTCCCGAGACGATGGGAGAGGGACAGACCAGGATCGTCACCCCCTGGACCCACCAGATCGGTCGACCGCTTACCAGGTCGTAGGACTTCAACGTTCCGGAGCCGGCGACCACCAGCTCCTTGCGTTTTTTGCCGTGCTTCCACAGGACCGGAGTCGAAAAATTGGGGCCCGCGTCGGGGCGTGGGGTGGTCCAGCGTTCCTCGCCGGTGGCCGCGTCGAACGCATGGATGGCCGACGCGCCGGAGACATCGCGGACGAGATAGATCGTGTCGCCATCGAGCACCGGCGACGTGCCGGTGCCGAACATGTTGGCCTCGATGGGGAACGTCTTCTCCCACAGCAGCTTGCCCTTCATGTCCAGCGCGATCAGACCGTAGGCGCCGAAGTAGGCGTAGATCCGTTTGCCGTCGGTGACCGGTGTCGGTGCCGCCGGGGTCGCATCGCGATGCAGGAACTGCTCTTTCCCGGCCGGCGTGAACTCTGTCTTCCAGGCCTGGGAACCGTCCTTGAGGTTGTACGCCAGGATCCAGAGTGCGTCGTCGGCCACGCCGGTCAGGTACAACCGCTTCTTCCAGACGATCGGCGACGAGCTGCCGGACGGCACGTCGACGGACCAGCGGATGTTCTCTTCCGGTCCGAACGAGTCGGGGATGCTGGACGAGGCCGCGACCGGGGTGGCGTTGGGGCCCAGGAACTGGGGCCAGTCGGCGGCGACGGCGAGGCTGCAAGTCAAAATGACGAGGCAACAAACAAGGCCAAGGCTGGAACGGATCCGCATTCGATACTCCCCCGGAGAATGTGGTGGCGCGCCAGTATAGCGGCGATCGGAGATATCGACGCGATCAGAACCCCTGCCGCGCCCACCAGTGATGCAACGACAGCAGCGTCCAGAGCTCACGGGAACATTCCCGTGTCCGGTCGCGATGCTGCTTCCGCAAGTCGTTGACGGCCTCAAAACGTACCAGCCCCGCGGCGTTTACTGCGGACTCCGAGAGAACCTCATCCAGCACCGGGACCAGCGGTCCGTTCAGCCAGGCCGGCATCGGCGGCGTAAAGCCCTTCTTCTGTAGCCCCGATATTTCTTCGGGCAGAAGACGACGGGCGACCTCCCGCAGCACGACCTTCGTGCGACGACCGCCGGCATGCAGCCGTGTCGGGATCGAGTCGGCGGCGTTCAGCACCACCCGATCGAGCAACGGCACTCGCACCTCCAGGCTGGCCTGCATCGATGTGCGGTCGACCTTGACCAGGTTGTCGTCCAGCAGGAACGTCCGTCGGTCGAGCTCCAGCAGTTTGCGCACCAGCGTTCCCGCGGTCCCCTCGCTTTGACCGAGTTGCGGCCCCAGCCCCGCCATAGGATCGCGTTCCAGCTGTTCGATCAGTCGCGGACCGAACAGATGCCGGCGTTGCTCTCCGAAGAAGATCGCCTTGACCATCAGGTGTGCCTGGAGCGGCGGATAGACCGCCCCCCGAACGAAACGCTTGGCCATGTAGTCCCGGGAGAGTCGCTCGAAAGACGCCGGCCACCGATTGACGACCGCGGCGATCGCTCCACGCATGAAGCCCGGGAGTCGTCGGAACGTCCTGGCCACACCGGGCATCAGGTAGTGCGGGTAACCGGCGAAGGCCTCGTCGCCCCCGTCACCGGAGAGCGCGACCGTCACGTCCTTCCGCGCCTGCCGGCAGAGCCACGTCATCGGTACGCTGGAGAAGTCGCCGAACGGCTCATCGAAGCCGTCCAACGTTTCGCGCACCAGGTCCGACGGATCGTCGGGGAGCTGCAGCACGTGATGCTCGAGACCGGCCGCCTGCGCGACGGTGGCCGCCGGAGCGGTCTCGTCGTAGGACGCCTGCCCGAAGCCCACCGTGAACGCGGACAGACGCCTGCCCGCATGACGCCCCGCCAGGGTCGCGACGATGGCGGAGTCCAGGCCACCCGACAGGAACACACCGACCGGGACGTCCGCGACCAGTTGTCGCCGGACCGCGTCGTCGATCGCGATCTGCGCGATCTCCCCGGCCTCCTCCAGAGTCATGTTGGCATTCGGTTCCTCGGCCACTCGGATCGCAGGCGACGCCAGCGCATCTTCCTGGTCGTCGTCGGTGATCGTCAGCGTGTGGCCGGGCTCCAACTTGCGGATGCCCGCAAACCCGGTCGCCGGCGTCGGGACG
>JAOTYK010000085.1 GCA_029861955.1 Acidobacteriota bacterium | reverse complement strand
ATCGCGGGCCAGCACGACACGCCCTTTGCCTCGATCGTGGACCGCCACGGCGAACATGCCATTCAGCTTCTCGAACGCGCCGTCGCCGAACTCCTCCCACAGATGGACGATGACCTCGCCGTCGGTCCGGGACGCGAAGCGATGACCGCGCTGCTCCAGTTCTTGTCGCAACGCCTGGAAGTTGTAGATCTCGCCGTTGTAGACCGCCACGACGCTGCCATCTTCGTTGCGGATCGGTTGCGCGCCGTGCTGTGGATCGATGACCGACAGACGTCGCATGCCGAAACTGACATTGGCGTCGTTGTGAAATCCGTCATCGTCGGGTCCGCGGTGGACCAGACGTTCCGTCATTTTTTGTACGGCAGCTTCGCGGTCCGACGATTGGACACCGAGTGAGACGAATCCGGCAATCCCACACATGGATCAGCGGCCGTCGCGACCCATCTGTCGTCGAAGCGCCGCGACCTGGTCGATCTGGAACCCCATCAGGGTCACGATCAGGCCGGCGAGCAACAGCAGGATGGCGCCGGCGGAGAACTGGTAGGCGACCACGATCGTGCGAATCGACCAGGCGACGCCACCCAGCAACAGGAGGCCTCCGAGCGGCAGGTAGAGCTTGAGTGGATGGAATAGATGCACGATGCGCACGATGATGGCCAGGAACTTCACGCCATCGCGGATCGGTCGGATGCTGCTCTCGCCACCCTCGGCGCGGGAGTCCGCCTCGATCGTCACGAACGACACGCTGTAGCCATCGGTCAGCAGCGCCAGCGTGCTGGTACTGGGGAAGGAGAACCCGTTGGGGTACAGCCCCATGTATTGCATGACGGTGGACACCCGAAACACACGCAGACCGGAGGTCAGGTCTCGCACGCGGTGCCCCGAGAGATAGCTGGCCACACGGTTGAGGACTGCGTTGCCCAACCGTCGTGTGATCGAGTAGGTCGGCTTAACGCGTGTGCCGACGACCATGTCCGTGTCCGCCAGTTGATCGAAGAGCTTGCGCAGATCCTGCGGCCGGTGCTGACCGTCGGCGTCGATGACGGCACCCAGGTCAGCGTTGGCATGACGCAGCCCTGATTTGACGGCCGCGCCGTTGCCCTTGTTGTAACGATGACGGATGACCCGCGCACCGACGGCGGTGGCGCGTTCTACGGTCTGATCGGTGGAGGCGTCATCGACGACCAGGACCTCGACATCGATGCCCTCGAAGGCCTGCCGCGTTCCGCGAACGACGTCGGCAATGGAGGTTTCTTCGTTGTATGCCGGTACGATGATGGTGAGTTCAGGCATGGGCGGCTCGGGAGTCAGAGTTTAGCACCGAAAGGGCTGCCGCAATCAGGATCGCCGGAGCACAGAGCAGCGCGTACCGCAAACACATCGCCGCAAGCACCGGTAGGACCAGCGAGTAGAACCAGAAGAAGCCCAGCAGCAGCTGCGCACCACGATCGCAGCGGGAGCGGATACACAGCTGGATGCCGGTCGTGGCGATGGCCAGGATGGACCAGATGATCCAGACCCAGGGCGCGTAGCGGACGTGATCCGGCTGGTTGTAGTTCATGCGCGCCTCCATCAACGTCTCGACCCGCGGAGAGATCGCGATGACCTCGGGGATCATCACCGTCTTGAAGACGTTGGGGATGACGAAGCGCTCGATGTAGCCCCACGGGTTCTCGAGGAGGAGTCGCACCGAGGTTTTTTCCAGGCTGGCCGAAAGATCCAGGTTGTCCTGGATCGATCGCACGTGGGCCCGGGCATAGTTGTCAAAGGCACTATCGGGGTGGTGGATCGTATTGCTCTCGATGGCGTTGAAGGTCGAAAACTCCGCGATGTCGCGAGTCGCCAGGAACTTTTCGAACTCGGTCCGCGGGTTATCCCGAATCGAGGAGTCGGGGTACAGCACCGAGACACTGTTCCACAGGTTGACTCCTGCGAAGTTGCCCATCCCGAACACGTTGTATTCCTTCCAGTAGGCGTACTTCATCGGCAGGATCATGACCTGCAGGACCAGGAAGATCACGATCGTGTGCAGCACCGCGCGCAGGATCCGTTTTGGACCCGGTGCCACAGGGAGGCGAGCGCGAAGAACCCGGGGAAGATGATCGCCGCAAGCCGAACCGAGTAGATCGCCGCTAACCAGACACCGATCAACAGGACGAGGGTTCGGCGGTTGTCCGTGCGCTCTTCGCGGAGGTACTGATGGACCAGGCAGAGCCACAGCAACGTTCCCGGGATGAACAGGGCCTCGGACATCAGGTTGGCGGAGAAGAACGACGTGATGGGGTCGATGGCGAACAGGATCGCCAGGATGCGGGTCTCGCGGGGGCTGCGGCCGAAGTGGGCGCAGGCCAGGGCCAGCCCGGCGGCCATCACGACCGCCTGAACGGCGGCGACGAAGTAGGCCTGGGGCCAGATTCCCTCCAGCCAACGGAGCAACCAGCCGTAGATCGGTGGGTGGTGGAAGGTCAGGGATTGTCCGAGATAGGTGGCGGTGTCCATCTCGTAGGCCGGGCCGCGCCAGACAAGCCAGGCCAGTTTGCCTATTAAGATGATACCGCCGAGTGTCGCCAGGCCCCGGAGGTCCAGGGGGAACGTCGCGCGCAGGGCGCGAAGGGGTGAGGTTAGGTAGCGGTCGGCGGACACTTTGGGCGCTCCCCGGACGAATATCCTGAACGGAGGGCCCACGATAGCATCGGGGGCTCACTAGGCCAGGAAGCGGCCGTGCTTCTTGCGTTGCTTCTCCATGATCTGCAGTTCGCGGTTCCCCGTGACGACGATCTTGTCGTCCAGCTTCATGTCGAGCGTCCGACTGCGACCCCGATAGGAGACCAGGTTGAGGATCAGCTTGATCGTCTCCCGGCGTGCCAGCCGCTTGTCGTCCGAACGGATGATGTGCCACGGCGTATTCGGCGTGTGGGTCTTCTGCAACAGGCGATACTTCTTCTCGGTGAACTCGTCCCACAGCGCCTGCGCCTGCAGGTCGACCTCGCTCAACTTCCACTGTCGTAGGGGATCGTTGCGTCGGCGTTCGAAGCGTCGCTGCTGCTCTTTCTTGGAGACGGAGAAGTACAGCTTGATCAGCGTCGTCGGCCCATCTTCGATGATCCGTTCCTCGTAGCCCACAACCCGCTTCATGAACGCGCGGTGCTGCTTGGGCTTGCAGAAGCCCATCACCGGCTCGACCATCGCGCGGTTGTACCAACTGCGATCGAACAGCACCAGCTCGCCCGCGTGGGGAAACTGCTCGATGTAACGCTTCATGTAAAGCTCGGTCTTCTGCTCGGCGGTCGGCTTCCCCAGCGCGACCGTCCGGTAGCGCTTCTCGTTGAGATAACGCGTGACACGACGGATCGTGCCGCCCTTCCCGGAAGCGTCGCGGCCATCGAACAGGACAATGATCTTGCGGCCGGTGTTCTCGATGTGCGCCAGCATCTTGATCAGTTCGGCCTGGTACGGCTTGAGTTCTTCCTGCTCGAAATGACGCTGGAGCGCTCCCTTGACGACGCGACCAATCTCCTTCCCGGTCAGCTGTCGGCGGGCAGAACGCGCCGCGGCGGTCGGTTCGGTCAGCGGCAGGTCCTCGATGATTCGCGAGACCGCGTCGCGGATCTGAGAAGACGATCCGGAAGTTCGGGCCGCGTCCTTCGGTGTTCCCTTCTTCTCGATGCGTGGTGTCATCGCATGCCACTCCTTCTCAGTCGTCCTCGCGCAACTCCATCGCCGGGATCGCCGCCCGGGCCATCCGCTTGGCAAAATAGAAGATGCGCTTCAGATTCTGTAAGACGTCGGTCTCGATGCGGTAGTTCGGAAGTCGGTGCGGCTCCAGTGCGACGAGGCGGCGGGCCTGATGCGCTGCGGCCTCATCCGCAAGCCGATTGATCTTCTGTTTCATCTGGACGACGGCCTGCGACGCGTCCTCGCTCTTTGTCGTCACCGCTTCGACGGCGGTCGCC
>JAOTYK010000084.1 GCA_029861955.1 Acidobacteriota bacterium | reverse complement strand
GAATGGGGCTCGCTGCCCGCGGATACGCCGCCCCGCATCCGGCGCCTCCTCGAGCGCTGCCTCGAGCGTGATCCGAACAAGCGGCTGCGGGACATCGGTGACGCGCGCATCGCGATCGAAGAGGTCTTGCAAGCACCGGAGGACGAGGCGGTTGCCGAGTCGACCGCGCCGAGGCCGTCCCGTCTGCCGTGGCTGGTCGCAGGCGTGGCCGTCATCGCGGCGCTCGCGTCGAGCGCCGGACTCTTCGTGTCGCGGGACACCGACGGCGCAGCGGCGCAGGTCATCCGGATGAACGTGCAGCTCTCGTCGGAGAACATCGTACGGCGACCCGGGCCCCAGGCCGTTCTGTCGCCCGATGGAACACGTATCGCGTACGTCGCCGAACCTGACGGCGTGCTGCACGTGCGCATGATCGACCAGCTCCAGGGAACGGCGCTGTCCGGGACGAGCGGAGCCCAGCAGCCCTTCTTTTCCCCAGACGGCCGCTGGATCGCGTTCGTCGCCGGGCGCAAGCTGAAGAAGGTCGCCGTCGTGGGCGGCGCGCCGTTGACGCTGTGCGACGTCAAGAGTTTTCGCGGCGGCAGCTGGGGACCCGACGAAACGATCGTCTTCGCTCCCGACACTTCCGGCGGTCTCCTGCGCGTCCCGGCCAGTGGCGGAGTTCCGGAGGAGCTCACGCTGCCTGGCGAGGGCGAGCGCTCTCACCGCTGGCCGCACTTCCTTCCCGACGGGCTAGCGCTGCTGTTCACCGTCCAGCAGAAGGGTGACAGCTTCGACGAGGCCACCGTCGAGATCCTCGACGTCGCAAGCAAGGAACGCAAAGTGCTGCAGCGCGGCGGATCGAACCCGGCCTACGTGCCGACCGGCCACCTGGTCTACGTGCACGAAGCTACGATGTTTGCGGTCGCCTTCGATCCGGAGTCTCGTCAGGTGAGTGGCTCTGCGGCTCCTGTCCTCGAAGGCATCAGCTTCAACGCGGGCCACGGCGGCGCGCGCTACCACTTCTCGCCGGCGGGTCACCTGCTGTTCAGCGGCGGCGGAGCAAGGGAACGCGACGTGACGCTGAGTTGGCTGGGATCCGATGGTGCGCGCACACCGGCGCTCGTCGAAAGCCGGGGTTACCGTCAGTTCTCGATCTCTCCCGACGGCACGAAGCTGGCCGTCGATGTATTCGATGAGTCGAGCCAAACCGATATCTGGATCTACGACTTCACTCGGGATACGCTGACGCGTCTGACCTTCGCCGAAGCGGCCAGCGGTGATTCGCGCTGGAGCCCCGACGGCGCACGGATCTATTTTTCGTCGGATCGGGACGGTGTGGCCAATGTCTACTCCAAGCGAGCCGACGGTACGGGCGAGATCGTGCGCCTGAACGAGAGCGACATACCGCACTACGTTCACGATGTGGGTGCGGACAGCAAGACGCTGCTTGTTACAAGGCTCGATCCGGACACGGGCTGGGACATCGTGGCGCTGGATGCGGATGGAGATCACGAGTCGACCGACTTCCTCGTGACCCCTCAAAATGAGAGCTTCCCGCAGATGTCGCCTGATGGCCGCTGGGTGGCCTATAGCTCGAACGAGTCGGGTGAATCCCAGGTCTACGTCCGGCCCTACCCGGCGGGACCAGGTAAGTGGCAGATCTCGACGGACGGGTCGATCGGCTTTCCCCGCTGGTCGACCGACGGACGCGAGCTGTACTACCGGCGCGGAGACGACCTGCTGGTCGCGGACGTTTCCGGCAGCGGACCGTCGTTCGTCGCCCGGAAGCCGCGGGTGGTCTTCGAGGATTTGCTGGGGGGAAACCGCTGGATTTCCACCTGGAGCCTCCACCCCGATGGCCAGCGCGTCCTGGTCACCGACAGGGGCGAGTCCGAGACCGATGATCGCACCCACGGGATCCTCGTGCTCAACTGGTTCGACGAGTTGAAACGACGCGCTCCCCGGTAGTTCAGGGGGCCGGACCCCTTAGAATCGAGGCCTGGATGGGTGCAAGCGGGGCGAGTGTGGGTGGACACAGCGCTTGATCCCGGGATCCCAAACGGTTCAATCTGGGTGTCTCTCCAACCATTCACGTGAGCGTCGTTGCGCCTCGGCGATTTGTTCCGGGGTCAGTCTCTCGCGCAGCAGGTTCCTGACGGACTCGGCTTTCTCCTCACCCTGCGCCGCCGCCAGATCGACCCACATGAACGCCTCCAACAGGTCTTCCGGGGTGCCCTCGCCGTTGGTGTACATCACGCCGAGGTTGTACTGAGCGTTGGCATGACCCTGGTCCGCGGCCTTCGCGAACCAATCGAGCGCCTGGCCGTCGTTCTCGGTGACGCCCTCGCCGTTTGCGTACATCACGCCGAGGTTGTACTGCGCTTCGTCGTGCCCGTTCTCCGCAGCCTTGAGGTACCACTTGACCGCCTTGGAATCGTTCTTGGAGACGCCGTCGCCATTGGCGTACATCACGCCGAGGTTGTACTGCGCGCCGCTATGCCCCAGCTCCGCCGCCTTCCTGTACCACTTGACCGCCTGGGCGTCGTCTTCCGGTCCGCCCCGGCCGTCGTCGTACATCACGCCGAGGTTCAATTGCGCGAAAGCATGCCCCTGCTCGGCCGCCTTCTTGTACCACTCGACGGCCTTCGGAGCGTCCGGGGCGACGCCGTCACCGGTGTCGTACATCACAGCGAGGTTGTACTGCGCTTCGGCATGTCCCCCCGTCGCCGACCTGCCGTACCACTCGACCGCCCCGGCGCCGTCTCTGGGAACCCCGCGGCCGGTGGCGTACATCAACCCCAGGTTGAACTGTGCGCCGATCACTCCTTGTTCGGCGGCCATCGCGAACCAGTTGAATGCCTTGACATCGTCCGCGGGCACACCCTTGCCCGTCGCGTACAGCACACCCAGATTGAACTGCGAGCCGGCGTCTCCCATTTCCGCCGCCTCCGCGCAAGGAGTGACGGCGGCGTCGTACTCCTGGCCCGCAAGTAAACGGGCACAATCCGCCACGTTCCCGGCTACGGCGGCAGTCATACACGCGGCGAGCAGTAACGTGAGGGCAGTCGCGTATCTCATCGGCATCTCGCTCTCCAGCCCTGTTCATCCCAAGGGACTCTTCAGGAGTTCCCAGCCACAGTGTACTAGAGTGACACGATCCGGACCGTAGCACCGCTTCGAACATTCTCGCACCGTACGGATCAGTAGAAGGACCGGAAGCCACGGTTCATGCGGGGGTTCACCACGTTGGCCAGCTTCGATCCGAACCGGTAGCTGAACCCCATGCTGACGCGGTAGCGGAAATCGGTCTCTCGCTGCCCCCGCCGGAGCAGGATCTCTTCGGACGTCAATCCTTCGGCGGGAAGGAAGAACTGATCCTTGATGCGGGAGAAGCTACCCGAGACATTGAAGTCGAGACCCCGGAAGACTCGCACGTTGGCGCCGAGGAAGGTGTCCACCCTGTGGACCGACGGATCGTGAAGGTACTGGGTTGCGGCAACCTGTCCGAACATGCCGCCCCATGGCTGCTGTATGTCCAGGGCGGCGACCAGACGGTGGCGGCCGAGCGTCTCCTCGGTCTCTCCCGCAACCGTGATGGCCTCGTACGTATTGTCTACGGCCTCCACGGAGTATTGGAAGGTGAGGGTCTTTCGAGTGGACTCGTCGTAAGGGAACACGCTGTATTCCACGACCGGGCCCCCGATCAGGGCAAGATCGATGTTGCTGAACGAGGAGTTGTTGCCCCCTGCGATCATCCCCACGGACCAGTGGTCGCTCAGACTCCAGACACTGAGGAGACTCGAGCTGGAACTCTTGCTGCTGCTCTCGAGGACCTCGCCGTCGATCTCGAACTCGTCACGGGACGACCACGTCGAAGCGCTCCAGTTGAACTTGAGCCGGTCGCTGGTGCGGTTGGCCGAAACGGACCCGCTGTACCAGTTGCCCCGCTGGAGGGACTCGTCGTTGAAGGATCCGCTGGCGGATACGCGGAACACCCACAGTTTCCAGGGATCCTCCTCCAGATCTGCCTGTACCGCCTGCCCGGGAGATTCTTCGTAGGAAACTTGAAGCTGCTGCGCGAGGGGAGTCGATGCGACGTAGCGAACCAATCCGACGGCAAAGGTCTGCGTGAGCTTCTCCCGGACCTCATCGTGGGTATCGTCGGGATCCGAGACGAAGCTGATCGAGTCCGTTTCGGCGTCCAGTTCATCGAGCCCGATGAAATCGAGCGTGTAGCTGTTTCCCCCACCTCCCGTCCCCTGCGCGGTGACCAGAAGATGGACCTGCGCGTCCTTGCGGTCGCGCACCCAGTTGACCCACTTGATTTCCCGGCGGACGTGATCGAAGTCGCAGTGCCAGGCACCTCCCTGGCAGTCCAGGAAGACGTGGAGAGCACTGTTCTCCGAGAGCGGTTCGGATTCCTGACCGTAGGCCGGAAGGTTCATCAACGTGAGCAGGAGGGTCGCGAGGAGGAGCGAGCGGCCCATCCGAAACTGTTTCATGCGGAGCCGGCAGCGCTGGTGACCTAACAATATGATCGCTCTCCTAACGTTGGACTACGTCAGAAGAATGTATTCCGACAGGGGAGAGTAGCGTGTCACAGCTGCGTAACAAACACGACGGCTAAGTCACTCTATCCGAGCTGGTGGACTCCGCCGCCCCTTCCGATTTCTCGGGGTC
>JAOTYK010000083.1 GCA_029861955.1 Acidobacteriota bacterium | reverse complement strand
GAGTTGTGGAGCACGTAGTCGCTCAGAAGGAAGAGAACTCGCATCCTCGGAGCCTAACAGGAATCGGTCCCCCTACGGCACGCAAGCCTGCCCGGAACGCCCCGCTCCCAACGATCCGGATCCACAGCCATTCTCGCCCCGCACCAGGTAGAAGAAAACGCTTCCTACCGCGGGCAGATCGGCGTCGACGGCGACCCGATCGGCTGCGTCGTCCGCTTCCAGGCAGACCGATCCGACGCCGAAGTCCGACGCATCCCCGGAGCGCAGCAGATCGTAGTACGGCGTCGTGCCGCCGGAGTACGGTGCCGCACCCCAACTCAGCGTCTGTCGATCGTTGGAGAACGTCAGTCCCGGACTCTCAGCAGGAGCGCCGGCACACGGTGCCGGCGCCGACGCCAGCACACGGATGTCGTCCAGATTCCAGCCGGGATAGGTAACGGAACCGTCGGTGGTTCCCATGACCCAACGAAGGGTGACGGTCGCCTGCCCGTCGGCCAACCCGGAGATATCGATCGTCTGTTGAGACCAGGCGTTTTCGCTAAAGGAACTGCCACTGTGATCCCAGAGGACATTCCAGCTACTGCCATCGGTGCTCAATTCGACTCGCGCATGATCGTAAGTCGCGCTCTCGACACCGAGCCACCGCTGAAATTCAAGCTCGGTATTCAGCGAGGACGAGAGATCCAGAACGTCGCTGGTGAGTGTCTCTTCGGCCATATTGTCGACGTAGTCGCCTGCAAGGTCATAACCGATAACGTTGGAGCCGCTTGCACCGCCGGTCGGGTCACCGGAATTGGACCCGCCACCGGTTGGAATACCGAACGCCCAGGCGCCGGTTGCGACCCAACCGGGATCGCTGTCGTCCACTAGAAACTCGTACACGGACTGGGGGCCGCCCCCGATCGTAACGCCCACGCCGGCCGTGTTCGAAACACCGCCCGACGGTGAACTGCCACCGTCGTCGGCACGGAAGTCCAGCGAGTCGTAACCAGTCATGCCCACGGCCGGCGTGTAGGTCACCGTCGTGGCTCCCGCCGGGAGGACGTAGGGTGCGGACACGATCGGTTGTACCAGCGTGTCGTCCGCCAGCGATCCGTAGACCGGCAGGCGTAGGATCGTGTACGTCAGAATCCCCGGTACGATCGGGTTTCCGTCGTCGCTTGCGCTTAACGAAAATTGCACGGGCGTGTCGACCTGGGTCAGAACCGTCGAACTACTGGCTACCGGAGGTCGAGGATCGCAGGCCGCACCGGCCGAGAGATCCGATGCGAAAAAGTCAGGATCGAGACCCGCACCGGCGGAAAGACCGGCGATTGCGTCTGCCACGGCGATTCCGTCGTAGCTGATCCGAATCGTTCCGCCGAAGAACAGCTCGATCTGGAACGTGTTGCTGTTGGTCGTGCTGTACTCCGCAACGCCATCCCAGGTGATCGCAACCCGATCGGCTTCCTGCTTCCAGCTGACCGTACCTCCGACGGTGGGGTTGAGATCGTCAAACAGAGCCGCCACTCTGGGAAGCGTGAAATGCTCCTCGAAAGATTCGTTGTACGTGCTGTCCCCACTGCCAAACGTGACGTAGCCGTTGGGTCCGACATGAACCGTGTCGTAGGTCTGTCCATACAATTGAACCATGGCGCCACCGGTCAGGGTGAAGGACAGCGGTTGGTCATCCGTCAGGGCCAACGTCGTACCGCCCGTCGGGTCGGTCGGCAGGCCTCCGACCAACGGTTCCGCACAGAGACTGTAGACGTCGATGGTTCCGTCGGGCTCCCACGTAAGGGAATGCCCGTCTACGTCCAGGCCGCTCGGAAACTGTTCGGTATGGAAGTCGGGAATCATCGGCGTTGTGAAGGCGTAGCAACTTCCGCCGTTGTCGTCGCTACTCTGATTGCCCGCCTCGTCGATGGCATCGACGGTCACGTAATAGGTCGTATCGTCGACAAGACCGCCAAGTTTGACGGAATGTTGCGTCAGGAGTTGGACACCGGTGGCAGACAGGTCCGTGCTTCCGCAACTGGTGCCGGCGAACACCGTGACACCGGCCGGTTCATCGATATCGATCACAACCGTCACATCACGCGGATTGATCTGTCCCGTCACGACAGACGTGATGACCGGTGCGGTGCAGTCGACGATCACGTTCTTGACGACGGGGACGTTGAACCCGCCGGCGCCGTCATCGGCATCGATGTAGGTCACGGTAATCGTGTCGCCCTCGGCGACCTGCAAGGTGCCCGGCGCATCGGTGGTGTCGATGGAGATGCTTCCCAGGAAGCTAGCCGATTCCGGAGCGGATTCCGTGAGGATAATGGTCTCGCCACCCTGCTCCGAATCCGACACAGCGCTCACGTTGACGATTTCGACGAGTTGGTCGTCGGTGTTGGTCCCACAGTCAATAACCCGCAGACCCAGATCGGCCTGACACGAGATACGTGAGCTGTCCGTGGCGAGTGTTCCGGCGTCGGCGCAATTGATCAACGACGGTATCGCCGCCGCACTGAACGACTGGGTCGGTCCCTGCGCGATGTTGAATCCCTCCACCTCGACGATGTAGGCACCGGCTACCGGACTGTCCACGACCACCTGTTCGATATTGTTGACGCCGTCGCGGACCGTCCGCACTGCCGGCACGGATGGGTTCGCGGGATCGAGCGTCCACGGCAGATGAGTGCCCCCGGGGCCGATCACGCGGATGTCCAGATCGTTGACCAGCACCGGATTGACGTTCGGGGTGCCGGCGGGATCGTCCCAGGCCAGCGTGACCTTCAACTCGGTATCGGTCGGACCGACGACGATGACGAAGCTATAGACTTCGCCCTGAGAGATCTCGGCCTCGATGAACCGCTCATCGGTGATCAACTCGATCGCGGGAACCGCGCGAACAGACCCGTAACCAGTCTTGTAGTCGGGGCCGGTCTCTTCAACATCGGCCGCGGTGGTGGCCAGAATCGTCTTGAGGGTTGAATTGCGAAAGTCCGGTCGAGCGGGAAATGTCGTTCGGTAGTGCTCCAGTAGCAGAGCCGCGACACCAGCGACTGCCGGACTCGCCATCGACGTTCCACACTTCACCGTGTAGCCACCGGAACTACTTGTCGAGGTGACACCGCCGTCGCCACCGGACTCGCACCCCGGCCCCGAGACGTCCGGTTTGATCCGGCCGTCATCCGTCGGTCCCCAGGAAGTGAAATCCGTGGTCGAGTCGTCGTTGGAGTTCATCGCGCCGACGGTGATGTGATTCTTGGCACAGGCCGGTGGCGCGGTGGTCAGATAGGTCGAGCCACAACGAGCCGAGCCTTGACGCTCGTTGCCATTGGCCCAGATGACCCGAAATGGATCTCCGAGGGAACCGCGAACGATCTCGTCGATCAACGCGCCGGTCGCGCCGTAGTTGCCTTCCCACTCACAGGGATAGCCATTGGGCGCGGTGTTGGTTCCGATCGAGTTGTTGGAAAGATCGACGCCATAGAGCGCCAGCGCTTCGGTGTAGTCCGCTTCGAGGTCGCCAGGGTCGGTGTAGAGGAAGCCCTGTTGCAGGCCGCCCTCTTGCTCGAACCCGTAGGAGACCAGGTCCACCGCCGGGGCCATACCACGATACTGACCGGTACTGGAGGTGCCGTCGCCGCCGATGGTTCCACCCACGTGAGTCGAGTGGTCCGAAATACCGGCGGTATCGGACATGCCGATGGTCAACCGTGTTCCGAAATCCGGGTGGCTGGCCATCTTGCCACCGTCGTAGACAAGAACAGAGACACCGGCACCGGTCAGGCCGTGCGGCGGATCCTGAGCGGCCTGTGCGCCGATGATGGTCCGCGCCGAGTCGTTCAACTCATCGAAGGGTGGCAGCGGGGGTTCGACGTACATGACGTCGTCTTCGACGGCTAGCGTCGCGATCCGATCGAAGGGTAGATGGGCGACGAGGCCGTTGATCGACGGCATCCGCGACTGGATGACGGCATCATGACGGGCCAGAGTCGCCTTCGCCGACTGCGGGACGTCGACGTCCGGGTGGAACATGACGTAGACGGCGACGATCGGGTTTCGTTCCTGTCGATCGTTGCCCGCAGGCTTTTCCGACTTCGGTGCCGGTCGAACAAGGGTCCACGGGTGTTTGATCCCGGCGCTCAGGTCGGGATGCAGCTTGTCGACCGATTGGATCGGCCCGACCCATGCCAGGCCCTTGATCCGACTGATGTCCAGGGGATCGACCGTCGCGTCGAGATTGGCGAACCAGGCGTGCCCACCCAGGTAACCGAGTAAACGAATTCCAGAGGAAGCCAGTCGATCACGCTGGTCTTCGGCGAGCTTGCCATCGAACTGAAGGACCACACGACTCTTATCTCTACGGCGGGTCAGCGTCTCTATTTTTTCGCGCAATTCGTTCGCCGACATCGGCGTCGTGGCGCTGAGGCGTCCCGAGTTCCATTGAACGTCGGCAAGAGCTCCGGTGATCGCGACGGTCAGAGTGATGAACAGGCCCAGGACACGCATGCAACTCCCCCTCCCGGCGCAGATGCACCCGTGGCCTCTCTCTATACGTCGATATGAGGCCGAGATCAAATGGTCTCACGCCGCCGGTCGCTTCCCTTGAACCATCCGAAGTAAACCGTCCAGCATAGAAACAACAGCTGAAGCGGGACGCGAAACCACAGATAACCCGGATCCGTTTCCAGCGCGGAATAGACGTTCGCCGGGAAGACGCCG
>JAOTYK010000082.1 GCA_029861955.1 Acidobacteriota bacterium | reverse complement strand
ATTGCGCAGCGACCGCTTGTACTGGTGGCGTTGCTCGTAACGACCGCGACGGTGGGAGCGGTCCCGATGGTGGTTCGCGGTATGCATGTGGACCCGGAGAATCTTGTGCTGACCGTGCCTCGTCTTTGCGGCGACGGCTCGGTGGTGTTTGCCGATGCACGCGACCCAGGTGACGAGATCCTGGGGATCTGGGCGATTCCGACGGACGGGCGCCCCGCGCACCCACTGACTCCGAAGATGACGTCGGTACCGCTCTTCTCCACCGACAATCGCGCCTACGATGGGGAGCGGATCTTCTACTACTCGGCAAGGACGGTTTTCGGTTTCCGGGGTGATCGACATCAACTGAGATCGGTTCGTCCGGATGGGAGTGACGACCGTGGGTTCGGCATCGACATGGGTCTTGTGGGTGGGTTATCCGAGTACAATCCCGGGGCCCACTCGGTCTCTCCCGACGGCGATTGGTTGGCGCTCGAACACAGTTCGTTGCCGAAATTGAAACTGATCTCTTTGCGAGGCGGAGATGACGTTCAGCGGGTGATCGATCTTCCTTCATCGCCTGATTACACGACGGACGGCCTCGCCGGTTGGGCCTCCAACGGAGAGACCATCTATCTCGTAGGCGGTGAACCTGGTGTCGCTGGCGCGTCGGTACTCCTGATTGACCCCGAGTCCGGTAACGTGACGAAGATCTACGACGATTCGACCGTTCGGCTGGTGCCGCTACTTCGGCATTCACCCACGCACAGTCAATCCGACGGTTTAATCGGAAACGGACTGCCGCTTATCGAGATCGGTACGGATGAGTTCTCCCGACTCGTGCTGGTTGACGTTCTTACGGGTAAGCGTCACATCCTATCGGACCGAACTCGGTATCCGGGCCTCACGCACGATCGACGGGAACGATTCGTCGCGTTTTCGGAATTTGCAGATGACGAGCGGCTACCGGAACGATCCAGGCTAATGGTCATCGATCTGAAGACGGGAGTCTCAAACATCATCGGGGACCTCGACGCGCGAATGGTTCAGTTGTCCCTGTCCCCCGACGCAGCTCGCATCGCCGTAATGGAACTCGGCGGGATTCGGGTATTCGATACCAGCCACGCGTCGGAGCCAATCCAGATCCAGCGTGGTGTCATGATCGGTTGGCGAGATCGCCACCACCTGGTCGTCAGTTCCGGCATCAACCTGACGACGGTAGACAGCCTCGACCTCTACGACGTCCGCGACGGAACCAGCCGGCGGATCTTCCCTTAGGCCCCGTGCTACGATGCCCGTTTTCCATCGATCGGTGGCAAGGGTAGGGCATGAGCAACGAGGAAACCGCAGCGCCGCAGGATTTTATCCGTGCGCGGGTCACCAGCGATCTTGCCGAGGGCAAGAACGAAGGTCGGGTTCACACTCGCTTCCCGCCCGAACCTAACGGCTATCTGCACATCGGTCATGCCAAGTCGATCTGCCTGAACTTCGGTGTCGCCAGCGAGTTTGGCGGCAAGTGCAATCTTCGCTTCGATGACACCAACCCCGGTAAAGAAGATGTCGAGTTCCAGGAGGCGATCAAGGAAGATGTTCGCTGGCTCGGCTTCGACTGGGAAGATCGTCTGTACCACGCCTCCGACTACTTCGAGCAGCTCTACGGGTTTGCAACCGAGCTGATTGAAAAAGGCGAGGCGTACGTCGACAGTCTTTCCGCCGACGAGATTCGTGAGTATCGCGGGACGCCGACCGAGGCCGGTCGCAACAGTCCCCACAGGGATCGAAGCATCGAGGAGAACCTCGATCTGTTCCGGCGCATGCGTGCCGGGGAGTTCGAGGACGGCACCCACGTGCTGCGGGCCAAGATCGACATGGCATCGCCCAATCTCACGCTGCGTGATCCCACGATCTATCGCATTCGCAAGATGGCTCACCATCGCACCGGCGATGAGTGGCCGATCTACCCGATGTATGACTTCACCCATTGCCTGTCGGATGCAATCGAGGACATCACGCATTCGCTGTGTACGTTGGAATTTGAAAACCACCGACCGTTGTACGACTGGGTGCTCGAACACGTCAGTTCCCCCGGTAACCCGAAACAGATCGAATTCGCGCGGCTGAACGTCGGTTACACGGTGGTCAGCAAGCGGAAGCTGGCCCGACTCGTCGAGGACGGCACGGTATCGGGCTGGGACGACCCGCGGATGCCGACGCTGGGCGGCATGCGTCGTCGTGGGTACACGGCACCGGCGATCCGGGACTTCTGCGATCGGATTGGTGTGGCCAAGCGCAACAGCATGGTCGACATTGCACAGCTGGAGTTCAGTGTCCGTGACGATCTGAATAAACGGGCACAGCGACGGATGGGTGTCCTGAACCCGTTGCGTGTCGTGATCGAGAACTACCCGGAAGGTCAGGTCGAGGAGATGACCGGCGTCAACAACCCTGAGAATGAGGCGGATGGGACTCGATCCGTCCCGTTTTCCCGCGAGCTGTATATCGAGCGGGATGACTTCATGGAGGATCCGCCGAAGAAGTTCTTCCGGCTGGCGCCTGGACGTGAGGTGCGGCTTCGTTACGGGTACCTGGTGACCTGTACCGATGTGATCAAGGATGACGAGGGCAAGATCGTCGAGCTGCGGTGTTCTTACGACCCCGAGACTAGAGGTGGGAACGCCCCGGACGGGCGACGGGTCAAGGCGACGATGCACTGGGTCTCGGCTGCGCATGCCGTCGATGCAGAGGTTCGGCTCTACGATCGGCTGTTCAACGCCGAGAACCCCGATGACGGAGATGACTTCACGAAGCACCTCAATCCCGACTCGTTGACCGTGCTCTTAAACTGCAAGCTCGAGCCGTCGCTGGCGGATGCGAAGCCAGGCGATCCGATTCAGTTCGAGCGGTTGGGTTACTTCACACCCGACTCCCGCGACTCGACACCGGAGAAGCCGGTTTTCAATCGGGCGGTGACGCTGCGGGATAGCTGGGCCAAGCTCGCCAAGAAGGGTGGCGGCAAGAAATAGCCACCTAGAGGATCTGGCAGGCGGTCCCGAATTCGAGCCGTGGTGCCCGCGGGTGTGGACCGTCGGGATCTCCGTGCCCGATGTTCAGCAAGAAATTCGAGCGGATCGACGTGCCGTCGAAGAACTCGCGGTCAACCTTCCCCGCATCGAACCCGGACATCGCTCCGCAGTCCAGCCCCAGGGCACGGGCTGCGAGGATCAGGTAGGCGCCCTGCAGCGTGCCGTTGCGAAACGCCGTCTCCTGGATCAAACCGTCGTTGCCGACGAACCAGGATCGGGCGTCGATGTGGGGAGCCAGCTCGGGGAGCTTCTCGTAGAACTCCATGTCGTGGGCGACGATGACCGTCAGCGGTGCGGCCATGGTCTTGTCGACGTTGCCTGCCGCCAGGGTCGGTCGCAGCCGTTCCTTCGCCGCGTCGGAGTGTACGAAGACAAATCGGGCCGGTGACGCGTTGGCGCTGGTGGGTCCCCACTTCGTCAATTCGTAGAGCTGATGGACCGTCTCCACGGCGATCGGCTCATCGGTCCACTTTCCATGGGTTCGTGCGGCGGTGAACAGCTGGTCCAGCGCGGTCTGGGAGAGGGCGGAATTCATGCGAGTCACTCCTTGCGGCTAGCGCACACGACGCTGCGGCCGCTTCGGGTCGGGCCAGTCGATATGGAAGAACTGTCCCTGTGGTCGATCGAGTCGTTCGAAGCCATGGGCACCGAAGAAGTCACGTTGACCCTGCAGCAGGTTGGCCGGCAGACGCTTGCTGCGATAGCCGTCAAAGTAAGCCAGGGCACTCATGAAGGCCGGTGTCGACACGCCGTGTTGCGCGGCGATCGCGACGGTCTTCCGCCAGCCATCCTGCCGACCATGGAGCTTTCGGCGAAAGTATGGATCGAGGAGGAGATTCGGCAGTTTGCGGTCGCTCGTGTAAGCGTCGGCGATCTTCTGGAGAAAGCCGGCGCGAATGATGCAGCCGCCACGCCAGATCTTGGCGATCTTCGCGAGGTTCAGTTTGAATCCGTACTCACGCCGTGCCTCGGACATCAACGAGAAACCCTGCGCATAGGAACAGACCTTCGAGCAGTAGAGCGCGTCGCGAACCGAGTCGATCAGTTGTTTCTCCGAAGCCGCATACTTCTTGCGAGGTCCGCGCAACTTCTTTGACGCGACGCCACGTTCTTCCTGACGCGCACTGAGGGTCCGCGCGAAGACCGCCTCGGCGATGGTGGCCGCCGGAACGCCAAGGTCGAGGGCGTTGATGCTGGTCCAGCGTCCCGTTCCTTTCTGACCGGCCGTATCCCGAATCGCATCTACGATCCAGCGTCGCGGATGATCCGGATCTCGCTGGCCCAGGATCTCTGCGCTGATCTCCATCAGGAACGAGTCCAGATCGCCACGATTCCATTTCGTGAATATCTCGGCGACATCCGGTGGCCGCAGGCCGAGCAACTCGGACAACAGGAAGTACGCCTCGCAGATGAGCTGCATGTCGCCGTATTCGATTCCGTTGTGGACCATCTTCACGTAGTGCCCGGCACCGCCCGAGCCGATGTAGGTCGTACAGGGTTCGCCACCGCGGACGGGCTTGCCGGGGAGGGCCCCTTCGATCGGTCTCCCGGTCTTTCGATCGACCCGTGCGGCGACCGCGTTCCAGATCGGTCGGAGTATCCGCCACGCGTCGCGGCTGCCGCCGGGCATGAGCGACGGTCCGAATCGCGCCCCGACCTCGCCGCCCGAAACACCGGAGCCCACGAAATGGATTCCA
>JAOTYK010000081.1 GCA_029861955.1 Acidobacteriota bacterium | reverse complement strand
CGGTAGGCCCGTGCAACACCTGTTGCAGTCGGATTGCGCGCTCGGGCCGCCAGCGGAGGTGCACCGTGTGCGCATGGGGCCGGACCGCGTGTACTGGACACCGGGCCATAACGGCGAGCAGTACGACGTGGCCCGCGGCGACATCGCGTTACTAAAGGCCGAAGGTCTGCTGGAGTGCGTCGTCATCGAGACCGCAATGACGTCCTGGCCGGACACGGAGATGCCGCTGCCCGGGGAAGTCATCGGCTACATGGTGCGTCCGACCAACGTCTGCGGAGTCGGCGAGTGGGGAAGGGGAACGAACAACACGGCGAGGGCCGCGGTCTGTCCGTGAAGCCGGGCTCTTCCCGGAGGGCCGAGTGGATCATCCGGTCGGCCGACGCACTCGAGTCGAATGCAGATCGAGATTGCGGACCGAAACGGTCTCGAACGGCTGACCCGCCCCCGGTGGTCGTACCAGTGTCTATGTTAGTCCATAGGCCGTTTTCGCCGGACGAAGCGGAGCGTAGTCCGGTGGAAACGGCAGCGCCGCGGCCGGCGCCGGAGGTCGATACCCCAGCGCGCTGTGCGGCCTGATGGTGTTGTATTCCACTCGCCAGCCTTCGATTAGTACCTGTGCCTCCTTGAGCGTGTAGAAGATCTCTCCATTCAGCAGCTCATCCCGGAATCGGCCATTGAATGATTCCACGTAACCATTCTCCCACGGGCTTCCGGGTGTTATGAAGAGCGTGTCGATATCGACGCGCTCCAGCGATCTTCGAATCAGCACCGCAGCAAACTCTGGGCCGTTGTCTGAGCGGATGTACTCCGGTGCGCCGTACTTCAGAATCAGGTCAGCGATTACTTGCAGCACGTCGATCGACTTCATGTGGCGAGCTACGTTGATCGCCAGGCACTCGCGAGAGTACTCGTCCACGACAGTCAGCATCTTCGGCGCGCGACCGTCGTGAGTGCGATCGGCGACGAAGTCGTACGCCCATACGTGATTCCGATGCTCCGGTCGATGACGGATGCACGACCCGTCGTTCAGCCAGAGACGACTACGCTTGGGCTGTTTCCTCGGCACTTTCAGACCCTCGCGACGCCACAGTCGTTCAATTCGTTTGTGATTCACTTTCCATCCACACCATCGCAATAACCCGGTTATTCGACGATACCCGTAGCGCCCATACCGTGTAGCAAACGCGGTCACTAGGCGATCTTCGTACTCAGACGACCGGAGTGCGTGACGCTGTGTTGATCGAGGCTGACTCAAGGCTCGACAGGCCCGACGCTGCGAGACCGACAGCTTGGATTGGACATGCGCTACCGCACGTCGTCTCCGCGCCGGGCTTAGAAGTTTCCCTTTGAGACTTCCTTCAAGATCGATAAGTCGACCGCTTGATCCGCGACGATACGCTTCAAACGGGAATTCTCTTGCTCGAGCTGCTTTAGATGCTTCGCCTGGTCTACGCGAAGCCCGCCGTATTCTTTGCGCCAGCGGTAGTACGTCTGGTCCGCAATTCCGAGTTTCTTGCAGACCTGACCGGTCGTTTGGCCCTTCGCCAGTTCGACTTCAGCCTCGCGAAGCTTGCAGATGATCTGCTCGGTCGTGTATCGCTTTCTTGCCATCCCTGTCCCCTTGTCGGCCGCCGTCAGAGCCAGGAAAGTCTAACTCTGCAAGTGAACCGGGCAATGGGGGGAGGGTCAGTGGTCCGCGAACGACTCGCGGATCCCAGTTGGTCGGGGTTTCTCGAGCCGTTCATTTCATTGAAAGGTCGAGGGCGGATGATTCAGGTTGAGGGAAGACCCGCGCCCGAGAGGGCCGGGCGGGCAGGAGAGCCGGTCACGGGGGAAGGAAGATCGATGCGTAATACGAAGCTCTGGACGATCGCTTGGGTCACCGCACTCGCGACGGCAAGTCCCGTCGCCGCCGCGCCGGCGCTCGGCGCGACGACCGAGACCTATCTCGTCTACACCGAACACGGACGGAAGGCGCCGGCGAACGTCCAGCCATTGGCGAACTACGGCACCGCGGTCCTCGCCCCGTTGTCGGCGAGCGACGCCGCGGAGCTGGCGAGCCAGGGGTTTCGGATTACCCGCCTCGAGGACCCGACGTGGATACGCCTGCCCGGCCGCAGCTTCGACACTCGGGCCGGTGAACCGGCGCTGCCGAACGCGTTACGAGCGACGGCGACCGATGCGCGCGCGCCGTACCTCGTGCAGTTCGTCGGGCCTCTCCATCCGATGTGGCGGCAGCAGGTCAGCGACGCCGGCGGGACCTTCGCGCGCTACGGCCACGTGAACAACAACGCCTGGGTCGTCTCGATGGACGGCACGGCCGCGGCGGCCGTCTCGCAGCAGCCCTTTGTCCGGTGGCTCGGCCATTACCACCCGGCGTTCAAGATCTCCGCCGAACTGACCGAGATCGCGATGCGCAACGATGCGGACCCCGAGGCCGAACCGATCTCGGTGCTGTTGCAGGTCTACGCCGCGGCGGACATTTCGCGGGCGATCCAGGACGTGAAGAGCCAGGGGGGGACGGTCCACGCCTGGGGTCCGGATGACCCCAACAGCCGGGTCCAGCCTTACCTGACGGCGGAGGTGAAACCGTCGGAGATCGCACGTCTCGCCGCGCTCCCCGAGGTCGCGTGGCTGCAGCAGCGGCCGGTGTTCGAACTGCTCACCGAGCAGGCGGCCCAGAGCATGCAGAGCGGCGCCTGCGGACTCGCGTGCACTTCCCGCACGGTCGACGACGTGCCCTGGTGGCGCGACGGCCTGACCGGCGCCGGACCCGCGCCGTCCTGCGGGGCCACGGCCGGCACGGAGCAGATCATCGGCGTGATGGACTCCGGCATCGAGGCACACACCGACTTCGAGGCGTGCCCCGGACCCGGATGCACGATCTTGGCCGTCGAATCGCAGATCTCGGCCGGCAGCTGCGGCAACGCCGCACCCGTCTCGTCCTGCACGGATTTGGACGGCCACGGAACGTCGGTCTCCGGCATCATCTCGGGCAGCGGCGCGGTGTCCGGAGGTGAACTGCCCGTCGAGTCCTGTTCGAGCAAGGGACTGGCCTTCGGTGGACGGCTCGACGTCGAGGTGTGCGGCCCGAACCTCGAGTGCCTGAACGCCTGCGACCCCAACCTCACCCTCGCATCGTTCTTCCAGCGCACGTACGGCCGCGGCTCGCGGATGTCGAACCACAGTTGGGGCGCCGACCTCTCGGGGGCCTACGACGCGTTGGCGCAGACGGTCGACACGTGGGCCTGGGACAACAACGGCGCGCAGCCCGGTACGCCGCAGGAATACCTGTGGGCCTTTGCCGCGGGGAACGCGGGGCCGTGGCCGGGTACGATAGGCTCGCCCGGAACCGCCAAGGACGTCCTCGCGGTCGCCGCGGTCTACAACGGTCTCGACGGATCGTGCTGGTCCTGCGATTCCCTCCCCTGCACCGATTGCGACAAGCTCGTGTGTTACAGCTCACGCGGACCGACTCAGGACGGCCGTCACGGGCCGCACATCGCCGGCCTGTCCCAGTGCATCACCGCCCCCGACCTTTTCGGCGGCTACAACGCGTGCTTCAACGGCACGAGCGCGGCGACGCCGACGGTCACGGCGACCGCGGCCCAGGTCCGCGACTGGTGGATCCACGAGAAGGGCGTGGTTAACCCCTCGGGTAGCCTGGTCAAGGCGGCGCTGCTCAACTCGGGCGAACCGATCCAGGACCCGGCGACCACGGTGCCGGACGAGGCCGTCGGCTGGGGCCGGGTTCAACTCGACAACCTCTGGGACTCGGCGGATCCCGACCTCAACGTGCTGTGGCTCGACGAGACGAACGGCGTGACGACGGGCGGACTGTCCCAGTTCACGTTCGCGGTTCGCTCGGGCAACCGCCCGCTGCGGGCGATGCTCGTCTGGATGGACTACCCCGCGACTGCCGGTGTCGGCGGCCTGGTCAACGACCTCGATCTCTTCGTGCGCGAGCCGAACGACGCGGCGTGCTATCGCGGCAACGACGCGACGGGCAACGAGTCGAATCCGGTGAGCTGTGCCGCTCCCGGCGTCTTCGACGGGACGAACAACGACGAGGGCGTCCGCGTGTCGAACCCGGTTCCCGGAAGATGGACGGTCGAGGTCCGAGCGGCGAACGTGCCCAACGGGCCGCAACCGTTCGCGCTCGTAATCGGCGGCGACGTGGTCCAGTGCGAGTCTCCTCCGCCCGCGCCGATCGGCGTCGGCGCGGCGCCGGCCGGTCCGAACTCGATGACGGTCAGCTGGAACCCGGTTGCCGGGGCCGATCGGTATTACGTCTACCGCAGCGACGGCGCTTGCCCCGGCACGCAGTTCCAGTTCGTCGGGTCGACGCTCGGGCCGTCGACCTCGTTCACCGACGTCGATCTTTCGGGCGGCTCCAGCTACAGCTACTACGTCCAGGCGTTGACCCCGGACGGTTGCATCTCCGAAGCCTCGACCTGCGCCGATGCGGTCGCCACCGGCGACTGCACGCTGCCCCCGACCTTCGCCGGTCTCGAGAGCGTGGTCGACGACGACACGGCCGCGTGCGGCCTGACCCTCGGCTGGACGGCGGCGATCAGCAACTGTCCGCTCTTCCCCACGATGACGTACAACGTCTACCGCAGCACCGATTCCGCGTTCGTGCCCGGCCCGGAGACGCTGCGCGACACCTGCGCCAGCGGCACGTCGTACAACGACTCCGAGGTCTCGGACGGCGTCACCTACTACTACGCCGTACGGGCTGAGGACTCACGACCGTCCGGCGGCACCGGAGACTGCCAGGGAGGCAACCAGGAATCGAACGCCGTCCGCCGGAGCGGCTCGCCGACGAGCAACGACTACGTTGCGGGGGTGTTCCACGACGACGGCGGCGATACCGGAAGAGCGAAGCTGATCGCCGACGATCCATGGTACGTGACGTCGCTGAAGAACCACACGCCCGGAGGGCTGAAGGCGTACCGAGCGGGCGACACGATCACGCAGAACTGCGCCGCGCTGACCACGCCGGTGCTGCGGCTCGACCCCGCGGCGAGCT
>JAOTYK010000080.1 GCA_029861955.1 Acidobacteriota bacterium | reverse complement strand
CAACTCCGTCGCGACGGGACGATCCACAACTACCTCAGGATGCTCTGGGGAAAGAAGATTCTCCACTGGTCCGAGAACCCGCTGAGCGCCCTCGAGATCATGATCGAACTCAACAACAAGTACGCGCTGGACGGTCGCAACCCCAACTCGTACAGCGGGATTTTCTGGGTGCTGGGGCGTTACGATCGTGCCTGGGGTCCCGAGCGCCCGATCTTCGGCAAGGTGCGTTACATGACGTCGAGCAATACACGACGCAAGTTGAGAGTCCGGGGCTATCTGGAGCGATACGGTCGGGATTAGTCGACGAGGCTCCAGCGAAACGCCCGAATCGACGTCAAATCGCGAACGAAAACTTCATTGCCACGCACGGCCAGATGCGCCCAGGCCTCGCGACTTGTGGCGGACTTGCGGTCGAGCAGCTCGAACCCTTCGGGGTTTGCCCGCACCAGCAATAGCTCACCGCCCGAGTCGAGGGCCAGGATCTTGTCTCCCTGCCACGCCATGCTCCAGTACTTGCCGAGATTCTCCGTGCGCCAGCGCTCTTCACCGGTGGCAATCTCGAGACAACTGAGACGGCCGTTGCTGAGGTGCATGTAGACAAACCCGTCGATCTCTACCGGCGTCGACATGTAGCCGGTCGCCTTGTGTGTCCACACCTCGTCGACCTTGAATCCCTCACCGCTGCGGGTGACCTCGTAAAGGAATGCGCCGTTCTTGTAGGGGCTGGTGAAAATTCTGTCGCCCTCGATGACCGGCGTAAGGATGTTCATGCCGCGGAAGTTCGGTACGGGCTGGGACCATAATTCTGTTCCGTCTTCGAGCGAAACGCCGAACAGTCCGCCCCGTTTCATCACGACCAGCTGACGAACCCCCGCCAGCGTCTCGATCACCGGCGACGAGAAGGCTCCCGACTCCGACATCTTCGAGGTGCCGGCTAAAGAGCGCCAGATCGGCTTGCCGGTCGTCGCGTTCAGTTTGACGATGGAGTTGGCCGCCTGGACGTAAAGGAACTCCCCATCCAGCAACGGTGAGGACGCAAACCCGAAGTCCGGAATCTTGGTTTTGTAGAGCGCCGGGAAGTCCACGGTCCAGCGAATCTCGCCGCTGTCGCCCGCAAGGGCGAGCAGTTTTTCGTTCATGTCGCCGACGTAGAGCGTCTTGCCGTCCCAGGCGGGCGTCGAACGAACCCAGTCGCCGTTGGAGGCGGCGAAGAACGGAACGCTGCCACTGCCGCCCCAGGTCGTCTTCCAGACTTCCGCTCCGTCCTCACGGCTCAGCGCGCGCGCGGCGACGGTCTTTCTGTCTACCGTCTCGACGACAAACACCAGGGATTCGGTGACGATCGGTCCGGGATAACCCTTGCCGAGATCGACGCTCCACATCTCGACCAGCCCTTCGAGAGACGCGGGCCATGAGTCGCCGGGCACGGCGCCGGTGCGTTGGGGGCCTCGCCACTGGTCCCAGTCGGGGACCGCCGGAGACTCCGCAGCGGCAACCCCGCAAACAGCGAACGTGAGCAGTAGGGAGAGCAGAACATTGACGCGCATGAGAGGGGCTCCTCGGAAGCGTTTATCGATTGAGTACCCAGATTGAGATGTTGAGAGCCGTTGCGAACGAGACCCAGAGCAGATAGGGCAAGAGCAGCCACGCGGCCATCGGTCGAATCCTGCGGAAGGAGATCATGGTCGCCACGATCGCGCCCCACAGTGCGACGATCTCCAGAGCGGCCCAGCCCGGCTGCTGAAAACCGAAAAAGATGAACGACCAGAGAGAATTGAGTCCCAGTTGGAGTGCAAAGATCAAGAGAGCGGTGCGGCGTGTCGTTCCCGTAGAGGCCCGCCAGACGAGCCAGGCAGACACGCCCATCATGATGTAGAGAACCGTCCACACGGGACCGAACAACGCATCGGGCGGCGTCCATGTGGGTTTCTCGATGAAAGGGTACCAATCCCTGATCGACGACGCCGTAGCCAGAGATCCGGAGATCCCCACCAGCAGGCAACTTCCCAGGCTCACGATCAATGATTTCATCGGCGCTCGCTTGCCAGAGGGTGCAATAGCTCCTGAATCCTCGTCGCCCGGTAGGCGAAGATCTTCTTGACGTCCGAGGCGACGAACCGACCGCCGAAAAGCCGTCCCAGCCAGCCCATGGGGAGGCGGTAGCGTACCCGGTCGCGAATCAGAGTCCCGCCGCCGCGATCGTGGAACGTATGGGTATGGTGCCACTTCGCGTAGGGGCCTTCCAGTTGGGTATCCACGAATCGCTCGTTAGCTTGCCACTCCTCGATCCGCGATCTCCATCTGAGCGGAAAGCCGTGGATTCGTAGTTTGTAGAGCAGTTCGGTGCCCTGCTGGACCCTCTCGGTGGATCGCTCCAACATGCCGAATCCCAGCCACGGTGGCGTGATGGCCTCGAGGTTTCTGGGATCGGCGAAGAACGCGAACACCACATCCCTGGGCAGAGGAACGCACTGCTCGGTCGTGAAAACCTGATCTTTCATTTGACTCTCCCTCAATAGAGGTTTCGCCCAGGAAGCGAAAACGGATTCAAGGCCAGGCAAATCCCCTCGATGTCGTAGAATCGGCCTGGGATAATGGGGACAGATTTATTTTTCTCTGCGAAAAATAAATCTGTCCCCATTTTGAGGGCCCCATGATCGGCAAGACGCTCAATCAGTACAGGATCACCGCCAAGCTCGGCTCTGGCGGGATGGGGGATGTCTATCTGGCCGAGGACACCCGCCTCAAGCGGGAGGTCGCCCTCAAGATCCTCCCCGAACGGCTGGCCACCGACCCCGAGCGCCGGGACCGCTTCGAGCGTGAGGCCCAGGCCGTCGCCGCGCTGAACCATCCCAACATCGTCACCATCCATCAGGTCGAAGAGTGCGACGGCGTGTTCTACATCGCCATGGAACGGGTCGAGGGCCAGTCCCTCGGCACGAAGATCGGCAAGGACGGCATGTCGCTGCAGGAGCTGTTCGCCATCGCCGTGCCGCTGACCGACGCGGTCGGCGCCGCCCACGACAAGGGCATCACCCATCGCGATCTGAAACCGGACAACGTGATGATCAGCGACGACGGTCGGGTCAAGGTGCTGGACTTCGGGTTGGCCAAGCTGGCGGCCGGATCGGGATTGAACGACGATGCCACCGCCACGGTGACTGCCGAAGGGCGGATCGTCGGCACCGTCGCCTACATGTCGCCGGAGCAGGCCGAGGGCAAACCGGTGGACGCCCGCTCCGATGTCTTCTCTCTCGGTATCCTTTTGTATGAGATGACCACCGGCAAGCGACCGTTCGCCGGCGATACCGCCATCTCGACCATCTCGTCAATCATGAAGGACACGCCGGGCTCGCTGACCGATCTGGACCAGAGCCTGCCCCGTCACCTCGATCGGATCGTCAAGCGCTGTCTTAATAAGGATGCGGGGCGGCGGTACTCCTCGGCCCGGGAGCTCCGTAACGAATTGGAGCAGCTGAAGGGCGAGATCGACAGCGGCGAGTCCGATGCCGTCCCCCGCCCGGGTCGCCCGTGGTGGAAACTCGTGGCCGCGTTGGCGGTCGCCGCCGTCGTCATCGTTCTGATTGTACAGAATCTGCCAACTCGCACCGACGATGTCGCGCCCACACCGGCAGCCACCGAGACCCGCGAGATGATTGTGGTGCTCCCGTTCCAGAACGTGGGCGGTGCCGACGACGAGTTCTTCGCCGCGGGCGTCACCGAGGAGATTACGACACGGTTGAGTACGGTCGGGGACCTCGGTGTGATCTCGAGCGAGAGCGCCCAGCGCCTCGTCGACGGGGCGACGACGACCCGGGAGATCGGCGAACGGCTGGGGGTCGACTACGTGTTGCAGGGGACGGTGCGCTGGGCCGGTTCCGGCGACGCAGAACGACGGGTACGCATTACGCCGAAGCTGATCCGGGTGGCCGACGGCACCCAGGTCTGGGCCGAGAGTTACGACGAGACCGTCGACGACATCTTTACCGTTCAGTCGCGGATCGCCCGCGCCGTCATCGACAACATGGGGCTGGCCCTCGGTGCGGGCTCGGCCGTCGAGCGACCGACCACCCACAGCGTCGAGGCCTGGCAGGCTTACCTGCGTGGCCAGGAGTTCGCCGACACGTTGACGCCGGAATCGCTGGAGCTGGCCAGCCTCAGTTTCGAGAGCGCACTGGAATTGGACCCACAGTTTGTCGATGCATGGGCCAGACTGTCGCTGGCGCACTCGATGACCATGCATGTCGGGATCGACACGTCGGCGGAACGGGATGCACGGGCGCTGGAGGCGGTCGAGAACGCGCTGCGACTGGAGCCACACTCCTACCAGGCACGGCTTGCCAAGGGTTTCTACCACTACTGGGGGCACAAGGACTACGACCTGGCAATGGAACAGTTCGACTCCGTCCTTGCGGAACTGCCGAATCATGCTGACGCGTTGGGCGCGCGAGCCTACGTCAGTCGTCGTCGGGGGGACATGCCAGGCGCCCGTGTCGATCTGCAACGGGTCCTGGAGCTGGATCCACTTGGCAAGCGGACGAGTCTGGAGTTGGCGCTGACGGAAATTGCCCTGGGTGACTACGCATCCGCCAGGGAGCACTTGCAGAAACCGATTTCGCAGGACCCTTCCTTCGCCGAACCGCACTTCTGGCTCTGGGAATCCTACCGACTCGAGGGACGGGTTTCTGATTGCGCCCGGGTCGTGCAGTCCGTACCCGCCATCATTACTTCGCCCGTCATCGAACACCTCCGCATCTCTCAGAAGCTGCTGGAACGGGACCCCGAAACTGCGTTGACCTACCTGAGGACCTTCTCCACCGAGTCCTACATCGCAGCACCGCTATGGGTTCCGGCTGCCTTACTTGAGGGCCAGGCACAGCTGCAGCTCGGTAACCCGACAGCGACCCGTGCTGCATTGCAAACCAGTCTCGACTTCCTGGAGCCCCAGGTTGCCGCCGATCCTGACTCGATCTCGGCGCTGGCGGCCCTTGCCGTGACCTACGGGTTGATGGGCCGGGATCAGGATGCGCTGCGCGTGGCGCGACATGCCGTGGAGGTTTACGGAATCGAGCGCGACACGTTCTTCGGTGTGCGGGTCGAGTTGTATGCGGCTCAGGCCGAGGCGCTCGCCGGCGAGACCGACGCCGCCGTCGATCGACTCGAA
>JAOTYK010000079.1 GCA_029861955.1 Acidobacteriota bacterium | reverse complement strand
CGGATCGTCTGCCATCGATCGGCTGGCATGGGCGGAGCATCGCAGCGGACCCACTGCGAGTCCGGTACCAGCATCAGACCCCGAAACTCCCCGGAATCTGACCCTCTAACTGCCGGACTGTCCGCCGACGGACGATCGAGTGTCCGGTGTCCGGACAACAAGCCGCAATCAACGGGCCACGTTGCTGCGGTAGCCCGACGGGCTGTGTCAGAATGAACGGATGGACGAAACCCCACGAGTCATCGAACCCGCCTCCCAGGGAGACGAAACCGGCTTCGAGGCCGCGCTTCGTCCACGTCGTCTCGATGAGTTCGTCGGGCAGCCCCGGATCAAGTCCAACCTGACGGTCTTCATGAAGGCCGCCAGGGGCCGTGAGGAGTCGCTGGACCACGTTCTACTCTATGGGCCTCCCGGCCTCGGCAAGACCACCCTGGCCCATCTGATCGCCGGTGAGATGGGTGCGCCGATCCGGATCACCTCGGGACCCTCCATCGAGAAGGCCGGCGACCTGGCGGCCATCCTGACCAGCCTGCAGCCCGGCGAGATCCTGTTCCTCGACGAGATCCATCGGTTGGGTCGTGCGCTCGAGGAGATCCTCTACCCGGCGATGGAGGACCGTGCGCTGGACCTGGTGATCGGCAGTGGACCCGGCGCCCGCTCCGTGCGGCTCGATCTTCCCCCCTTCACCCTCGTCGGGGCGACGACGCGATTCGGGTTGCTCTCCCCTCCCCTTCGCGATCGTTTCGGCATCGTGCATCACCTGGATTACTACGGCGTCGACGACCTGGCCCAGATCGCCGGCCGATCGGCGAAACTTCTGGAGGTCGAGGTCAGTCCGGATGCCGGGCGGGAGATCGCCGGACGCTCGCGAGGAACGCCCAGGATCACCAACCGTCTCCTACGCCGCATACGAGATTTCGCCGAGGTCGAGGGGGACGGGACCATCGACGCGGCCTGTGCGCTGCAGGCGCTAGAGCGTCTGGAAGTCGATCGCTATGGTCTGGACCAGGTGGATCGTCGGGTCCTCGAGACCATCGTCGACAAGTTTGGCGGTGGACCGGTGGGGCTCAGCACCATCGCCGCATCGGTCGGCGAAGATACCGGAACGATCGAGGAGATCTACGAGCCGTTCCTGATGCAGATCGGGTTCCTGGATCGAACGCCCCGTGGCCGCCAGGTGACCCCTAGAGGTCGTAAACATCTGGGGCGCCCGCTCATCCAATGATGGCCGTCAGAGCCTTTCGCAAGACCTTCTCCAGGGAGGTCTCGTCCGGCGACTGATCGATCACACGATCGACCGCCCGTTCCGCCTTGTCACCGCTATAGCCCAGATTGACCAGCGCCGAGACCACGTCGTCTCTGAGCGACGTCTGGGTTTGGCCCGGACGTTTCCCGGGACCGCCACCTGCCGCGGGGTCGATCTTCAAACGATCCCGCAGTTCCAACAGGACCCGTTCGGCGGTCTTGCGGCCGACACCGGGGATCTTCTGCAGTCGACCGCGGTCCTGCGCATCGACGGTCAGGCATAGCTCCTCGACTCCGATCCCGGAGAGGATCGCGAGGCCCAGACGAGGGCCCACCCCTGAGATCGAGATCAGCGTCTCGAACGCGCGCTGCTCCGACGTCTCCATGAAGCCGTAGAGCTGCAGGGCGTCTTCCCGCACGTGGGTGTAGACGTAGACGGTCGCCGCCTGCCCGATCTTCTCGTTCAGTTCGTAGAACGTGGACAGCGCCACCCGCAATTCGTACCCGACCCCCTGCACATCCAGGAGCAGCGTCTCGGGCGTACACTCCGCAACGGTTCCGGTCAGGCGGCCAATCATCGGATCACCGGCTCACCGGCTCACCGACGATTGTTTGCGAAGCGCGGCCTCGACGATCTGATCGAAGCGGCCACGGATCTGGTGACAGAGCGCCACGGCGATCGCATCGGTCAGGTCGCTGGAGGCCGTGACCGGTCCGAAGACCCGCACGACCTCTGCCGCCACCTGATCCTTGTCGGCCCGTCCGTGACCCGTGACGGTCTTCTTGATGGTGGCCGGTGCGTACTCGATGACCGGGACCCCGTTGGACGCAATGGCCGCCAGGATCACGCCCCGGGCGTGGGCCAGCTGGAGCGCGGATCGTGCGCTGACGCCGTGGAACGGAGCCTCGACGGCCGCCACGGCGGGACGATGACGCGCGGTCAGCTCGTGGATCTCGGCATGGAGCTTCGCCAGCCGTTGTTCGAAGGACTGGCCGGGAGGAAGACGAACCGTTCCGCTGTCATGGAGTTGTGGACTCTGGGCGTGACCACGGATCAGTCCCCAGCCCGTAATCCGGCTGCCTGGATCCACCCCCAGGATCAACCGGGAGGCCTCCACCATCAGCCCTGAGACTCGTTCAATGTCTCTTCGTCGAGGTCCAGGTTGGCGTAGACATTCTGTGCATCGTCGTGGTCCTCGAACATCTCGAGAAGCTGGAGACACTGCCGAGCCTTCTTGCCCTCGAGACGGACCTCGTTTTGCGGAATCCTAACCAGCTTGGCCTCCCGGGTCGGGATCCCCGCTTTCTCAAGAGCGTTCTCAACGTCGGGAAACGCTTCGGGGGAGGTCATGACTTCGTAGTAGTCCTCTTCCGCCAGCAGATCGTCGGCGCCGGCCTCCACGACCAGTTCCATGAGTCGATCTTCCTCGATGGCATCCGACGCGACCTCGAACCGGCCCTTCTTCTCGAACATCCAGGCGACACTGTTGGGCTCGCCCATATTGCCGCCGTTCTTCGCGAAGAGATGTCGGATCTCCGGAGTGGTGCGCATCTTGTTGTCGGTCAGCGTTTCAATCAGGATGGCGACACCTCCGGGACCGTAACCCTCGTAGGTGATCTCGTCGTAGGAGATTCCCGGCAACTCGCCGGTGCCCTTCTGGATGGCGCGCTTGATGTTGTCGCCGGGCATGTTGGCGGACTTGGCCGCCGCGACCGCGCTTCGCAGCCTGGGGTTCCCATCGACATCCCCGCCGCCCATGCGAGCCGCAACCGTCAGTTCCTTGATCAGTCGAGTGAAGACCTTGCCGCGCTTCTTATCCTGCGCGGCCTTCTTGTGTTTGATCGTGCTCCACTTGGAGTGCCCGGACATAGTTCCCTCTCCCTGTGAAAGGCAATTTTATCACAATGGGTTTTCTATCCCGATGGTTGACCAGGGGGCAAAGAACCGTCGGATCAGAAGGTGTAGCGGACGCCGAACTGGATCGACGCGGCGTCGTACTTGACCTCGCCGCCCTGCACGTAATAGAAGCCCAGATCCAACTCTCCGTCGGGAACCGGCAGGAACGTGCACTGGCTGGGTGACGCGACGCAGTCGGTCCCGGGAGGGGCATTGGGCCCCGGCTGCAGACTGCCGCCGTCGATCAACCCACCTCGGGAGACCCGCATCGGGCCGTAGTCCTGGTTGGCAGCGACTGAATCTTCGCTATCGGTCAGATTGGGAACGGCGATACCGAAGTCCCCGCTGTCATTGAAGCTGACGCTGATGCCACGGGAAGACTGGATTACACGGAGATCGACGAACAGAGTCCAGCTTCTTTTTACGCTGAGCTCGGCGCCAGCGGCGAGATGCCATTCCCAGGTATCTCGAGCATCGACGGTTGCGCCGCTGAGGTCCTGAACGGCACCGATCGACTGGAGTTGGGGCTGGGTATTAAACGCCGATGTCACCTGGGCCTGGGCACCACGGGAGGCGTCCATGTTGCGGGAGAGTTCGTTGAACTCCGCACTGGGGTCATAACCGATCAGGCTGTAGCCCATGCCGATTCCGACGTAAGGATTGAACGAGGCACGGGGGCGAAAACGAGCCATGGCGGTCAACTGGATCGGAATCCGTTCGACGTCACCGGCATCGATCTGAAAGATCGCGAAGTTGAAAGGCTCTTGTAACGGAATTTCGACGTCGTTGAATTGGGCCTGCAACTCGACGGTTCCGAGGTTCGTCTTTTGATAACCGATGGAGGCCTCGACCATGAAGATCTTGGTCGCTGCGTACTGTGCGTAGAGAGTCGACACACCCGACGGGCTTAGATCCAGATCGTTGAAGACCGCGGAATCGTTACGGGGATCAACGAAGATGTTGACCCGTTCCAGTCGGTCGTCAAGGATGCTGAAGACATTGCCTGCATCGCTATCGATGGTGTCGAGTCCATTCATGCCGCCCAGGGCTACGCCCAGTCGCCATTTCTTCTCTACGTCTTCCGCGGCGGCGATGCCGATCATCGAAAAGAGGACGACGATGCAAACCGCGACCCGGCCAAGTTGGTGCCTGACTTTCACTATGTCACTCCGTGCCGCCTGACGTCTGGCCAGCGCAGTCTTTATACTGCGACGGCTTCAGACCGGTCAAGACGAAATCGCCATGAACGCGGCTGATATTCAGCAGTTTCAGGCGTTTGCGGTCGGTCTGACACCCCCGCAAGGGATAAAGAAAAGGCCCAACCATCTTGCGACGGGTGGGCCCTTATCAAACATGAAATCCCGGCGACGCCCTACTCTCCCACGCAGTCGCCCACGCAGTACCATCGGCGCTGAGAGGCTTAACTTCCGTGTTCGGAATGGGAACGGGTGTGGCCCTCTCGCTATGGTCACCAGGAACATGAAAACCGAATTATCAGAGAAGACGATCGAGCTGCAGCTCTCCATGAGTCACATGTAACTTATGGTCAAGCCTCACGACCGATTAGTACTGGTAAGCTCAATGCATTGCTGCACTTACACGTCCAGCCTATCAACCTTGTAGTCTTCAAGGGGTCTACAGCCACAAAAGTGGAGGGATACCTCATCTTTGGGAGGGCTTCGCGCTTAGATGCATTCAGCGCTTATCCTTTCCGGGCACAGCTACCCAGCGATGCTCCTGGCGGAACAACTGGTACACTGGAGGCCCGTGGTTTCCGGTCCTCTCGTACTAGGAAACCATTCCGTCAAGTATCCTGCGCCCACAGTAGATAGGGACCGAACTGTCTCACGACGTTCTGAACCCAGCTCACGTACCGCTATTAATCGGCGAACAGCCGAACCCTTGGGACCTGCTTCAGCCCCAGGATGCGATGAGCCGACATCGAGGTGCCAAACCTTGCCGTCGATGTGAACTCTTGGGCAAGATAAGCCTGTTATCCCCGGCGTACCTTTTATCCGTTGAGCGACGGCCCTTCCATT
>JAOTYK010000078.1 GCA_029861955.1 Acidobacteriota bacterium | reverse complement strand
AGCCGCACACTCATCCGTGTGACCGTCGAGTGGGAGCAGCCCAACGAACGTGCGATCTGACGATTGGCCGAGCCGGCGACCAGCAGTGCGGCGACCGGTGCCAGGAGCTCGGGCCGCTTCAGCCGATAGGTCGTCGCGAAGCTACGCTGCGAGAATCCCCTGCCGCATGTCCCGCACCGAAACCGTTGGACCCGGCGCAGCGGGTCGCATTGCCGTCGGTAGGATCCATCCCGCTTGGCGACGTAGGGGCCGCCGGAATCGGTGTGGGCGGGACACCCTTCGTGGGGGCAAAACGACGGCCGAAATCGGTCGGATCGTCTGCCATCGATCGGTTGGCAAGGGCGGAACATCGCAGCGTACCCACTGCGAGTCCGGTACCAGCATCAGACCCCGAAACTCCCCGGAATCTGATCCTCTAACTGCCGGACTGTCCGCCGGCGGACGATCGACCGTCCGGTGTCCGGACAACAAGCCGCATTCAACGGGCCACGTTGCGATCTCTGTCCTCTCTTCGGTCATTCGGACCGAATCCCCCCCTCACCTGCCCGACCGCTCCCCAGCCCTCATCGGGCCGGCAAACGTGTCGACGAATCGCGCACACCGTGGTTTTCCCATAAATTCGAGCTTTTTCCCCCTTCGAAGACATCGACATCGACCTGGCGATCTTCTTGCAATAACGAGGGCCGACTGAACTGGAATCGAAGGAGCTTCTAATGCGTCGTCTGACCATCCTTACAATCTTCTGCCTACTGGCGACGACGGCGTGGGCCGGTGCAGCTGGGCCGGCCTCGAACGACCGGGTGAGCCAGGCGATCCGGTCTCATGCCGAGAGCAACCCGGCGGGGTTCGTGGACGTGATCATCACGTTCGCCGATCGTCCCGGGAAAGCCGACGACAAGGCGATCAAGAACGCCGGCGGCGAGAATATCCGCGGCTACCATCGGCTGCCGATGAAGGCGGCGCGGATCCCGGCAAGGGCTATCGAGGCGCTGAGCCACAACCCGAACGTGGCGTTCATCAGCAGCGATGCGCCGTTGCAGGGTTTCGCCGAGTCGGCGCTGGTGACGGCGAATCTCGACCAGGGCACGTTTGAGAACATCGATTACAGCGTGGTCAGTTCGGGCATCGGCGTGGCCGTATTCGACTCCGGCATCGGCAACCACACCGATTTGTGGCCCTCGCCGGTTCAGTTCGATTTCGTCGGCCAATCCACCTCACCGGGCTACGGTCTGGGCGACCCTTTCGGTCACGGGACCCACGTCGCGGGTGTCATCGGCAGTGACAGCTACGGGGCAGCCAGTGATTTCCGCGGTGTCGCGCCGTACGCCGACCTACTCTCACTTCGCGTACTCAACGGCCAGGGACAGGGGCTGACCTCCGATCTGATCGCGGCACTCGACTGGCTGCTGGTCAATGCGAATCAATACAACATCCGAGTCGCCAATCTCTCGCTGGGCAAGGCCATCGAGGAAGCGGCCGCGGACGACCCGCTGGTCGCCGCAGTGGAAGCCGTCTGGGACACCGGCATCGTCGTCGTTTGCTCGGCCGGGAACTACGGCCGCGATGGCCACTTCACGATCACCAGCCCCGGCAACTCGCCCAGGGTGATCACCGTTGGTTCGATCACCGACAACGAGACCGGCGGAGATCTCTCCGACGACTACGTCTCGAGTTATTCCTCCAAGGGTCCGACGCTGTTCGATCACTTCGTCAAGCCGGATCTCGTCGCGCCGGGTAACCGTTTCGTGGCACCGATCTCGTACGAAGCGAAGATGCGGGCCGACCTGCCCGACCGCATGAAGGATTGCGGGAACTCGTACTGCTCCGGTTACTACATCGAGCTGTCCGGGACGAGCATGTCCGCGGCGATGGTCTCGGGCACCGTGGCGAAGATGCTCGAGGAAGAGCCGTCGCTCAACCCGGACACGGTCAAGGCGATGCTGATGATCTCGGCCAAGAAAGTCGACATGGGCAACCCGTTCTCGACCGGCGCCGGCCTGCTGGACATCGCTGCAGCCATGCAGATGGCCGTTGCGAACGACGTGTACGTCGCTACGGCGCTGTCACCGAGGGCGTTCCCGGACGAGACGACCGGAAAGATGGGCTTCGAGAATACCGGCCTGCTGTGGGGCGACTTCGCCTTCAACCAGAGTCTGCTGTGGGGCGACGCGCTGCTGTGGGGCGATGCGCTGCTGTGGGGCGACGCGCTGCTATGGGGCGACGCGCTGCTGTGGGGTGACGCGCTGCTGTGGGGTGACGTGTTCACCAACGGCGATCCGCTGATCGAACTGTCCGGCCAGACCGTCCAGGTGGACGACGACTAGAGCTTCTCCCAGGGAAGGACGGGGCGAGCCGTGAAGACGATGCGGCCCCGTTCTTCCCACCATACCCAAGACATCTCATCTCGAGACGATCAGCGATTTGTACTGGGAGCCCTCCTATGAGCTTCTTCGCGCTCACCCGTGCATGCGCAGGAGGACCCGGTTTTACGCAATGGGGACAGATTTATTTTCTGCCGGCGCCCATCAGATTGACCCGGCGAGCGGTTTCCGATCCCTAGTATTTTCCGACCAGATTGACGAACCAACCTCCACCGTCGTAATCGAGATCGGTCAGATCGTCGGTGAAATCGGTGAAGTTGTATCCGACTCCGATCCGCAGGTGTTCGTGGATCGGACGATCGACCCCGACCAGGAACCCGGACCTCGCGTCCTCGGCCTCGTCGGACCACAAGAGGCGATACTCCGCCAGAGCGTCCCACTTGTTCACCAGATGGAAGCGCCCACGGACGACAACCAGCGAGGCGTCGGTCCCGAACCACTGCCCGGCATCGCGGTCGGCGCGCAGCTCGCCCTCTCTACGGGCCAGCTTGGCACCGAGTTCCCAGCGCCGGTTGATCTGGTAGATCGCGTCCGCCGAGAACACGTGCGAGCGCTGATCGGTCCGGTACGGGAGCTGCCCTTCCGACGGCAGGTCCAGCAAGTACGTGTAGCGACCGAGCAAGTTCCAGCGATCGTCGGACACCGGACGGTAGGACACGCCGAGACCGCTCTCGATGAACCTCGCGTCGTCGCGCCCCAGGTCGTCGTTATCGTCGAACGAGAAACTCAGCTTGCCGAACACGGAGAGCGCTTCGTCGAACTGGTGGTCCACGCGATTCGTCGTTAGCCACTGTGTCCGGCCGATGGCGCCTTCCTCGGTGCGGAACTCGAGCTTGCTGGCCCAGCGGGTCCGCTCGCTGCTCCGCGCGACCGAGACGGACACGACGTCGCGTTTAATGTCCGGCGCCGCGGTCTGGTCCAGGTCGCTCGACTGGACCGAAAGGCCGATATGCCAACGATCGTCCGGCGTGAAGTCCACACCGAAGACCCGCGCCAGCCCAGACTGCCTCGTCGTACGCGCGAACTGATTCTCGGTGAACACGGTGAGTTGATCGCTGATGGCGGCCTTTTGTCCGACCGTCCAGCCGTCGCGCAGCGGGTCCGTGCGATCGGTCGACAGCGTGTAGGTCCCGTAGAGTTGATGGACGTCGGAGAGGTTGTGCTCGGCACCGAGTTGAAGCGCCCGACCGCGTTCGCCGACCGTCAACTCGGCGCTGGCGCTGAACCCCTTGCCGAGACGGAAACGGGTTCCGATGCTCGCAAGATCGTTGTCCGCGTAGCTCGCGTCGGAATCAAGCGTGATCTGCGCCCGGCCGAACAACCGAACCCGGTCGTTCAAGCGGTAGTCGGCGCGTACGGCGCCCAGGGTTCCGCTGGCGTCCGTCAGCAACGTCTCTTCACGCACATGGCGAGCCTCACCCGACACGGCCCATACATCATTGAGCCGGTACCGCGCTTCCACGCCCAGGGAGGTATCGGTACGAATCCCCTGCTGGTCAATCACCGCCCCTCGGGCGGCGAACGTAAGCTGGTCGCCTTGCGACCAGGCGGCCTCGGCACCGTACTCGTCGGTCTCGATTCCGGTGTCGACCCGTGCGGAACTGAACCCCGCGGAGCGATGCCGGTACCAGGTCCCCAGCTCCGCCCGAGACTGCCCGCCGGTCAGCGCGCCGAGTTCGGCTCGCGCCTCGATGGCGTAGGCCTCACCCTCGCGGGCCGCCCCGCCGCCGACGCTGTGGGCCTGGAACGTCAAGCCACCGTCGACGGACGCCCAACCACCGGAACTCTGTGTCGACTCACTCTCGGCGTACTCCAGCTTGACGAAGGTCCCCGGCGAATGCCGCAACACGACGTCGGTACCGGCAAGACGGTATTCCTGACCGGCACGATCCTCTTCGACCCAGGTGCCTCCCAGTCCGACCTTGTCGTTGACCCAGCCCTGACCGCGGACGCCGTAAGTCGTGTCGCCGGAACCGAGCCCACCGGGCAGATACTCGTAGTCCACCAGCAAGAATGCCTGGTTTCCGTCTAGCGGCTGGTCCTTGACGATCGACGGCGCCGCCTGGTCGGCAAACTGGGTCAACGGACGGGTCAGAATGATCCGACCCTGCAGTTCGTCGATTTCGTAGTCGCGGCCGCGGATCATCTCTTTGTGCTCCACGACTCGCCCGGAGTCGCGATCGACGATTTCAACCGCGATCTTCGCGGAGCCCAGGACGATTTCCGTATCGCGCAGGTAATACAGACTGCCACCCGTCGCGGCAAATCGGTTGTGACCGAACAGGGTCTGCGCCTCAGAGGCGAACGCTTGTACTTGCAGGCGGTCGTCGCCCGATTCCGTAGTGCCCAGCGAGCGATGCTCCAACTTGGCACCGTAGAGCGTCCGGTTGTACTGGGAAAACTCGGTTCCCGTAAAGCCCGTCGAGTAGTTGCCCCACAACCCGCGGGATTTATCCCAATCGACACGAACGTAGAGCTTGCCCTGACTTGGCGCGTCTTCCGTCGTGCTGGAGTCGTCCCCGTAGATTGGATAGTACTGGTCGGGATCCAGTTGCCGGAAAAGTCGGCGTGGATCTTCCTCGTCGAGGTTGTCGAGGAGGTCCCCGAGCTCGTCTTCACCCGTGTCCACACGGGCGGTCACCAGGTACTTGCCCTTGACCTTGCCCTTCAGGTACATCGCAATACGCCCGTCGACGAAGACATCGCCGTCGTAGTGGTCGTCGACTGCGAGGGGTTCAACGCTTCCGGACAGATCGTTCTGCCCAATGGTGAGGTCCGCGATGCCGACCATGAAGAAGTACTTGCCGGTGACGTCGACCGGGAGCGACCGATCCCATGACTGCGCGCCCGAGCCGTTTACCTGGATCTCGTGAGACCCGACCGGTTTGATCGTCTCCACCGCGAAGCGCCCGTCCTCATCCAACGGTACGGCCCGGCCATCGATCGTCAATTCGTCATCGACGGCAATGCGCGTCCCATGGATCCGCACCCGACTCCCGGCGACGGGGATCGAGCGACGACCTAGATTGTCCTGGCCGTACACATCGTCGATC
>JAOTYK010000077.1 GCA_029861955.1 Acidobacteriota bacterium | reverse complement strand
CTCGAACATGATTCGTCGGGCCGCGGCCCCCTCGAACGCCGGGAGCGGTCGACCCGGTAACAGTCCGGCAAGGGTTCCGAGGACCAGCGTGGAGACCAGGAAAATCAGGAACGGCGGCATGACCCGGAGCAAGCCGGCGGGGGCCTCGATCGCCAGGCTCCAGGGCAACGCCTGCAGCAGGCTTGCGGTGATCGAGCTACTCGCCAGGAGGATCCCGATCTGCAGCGGCCCGAGATGATCTCGGCCGGCGATGCCCCGTCCCAGTCCGACGAGCGCGGCGACCCCCATCACAGCCCAGGAGAGGGGGGAGGGCAGGAGCAGGAGAGCACAGACGATCGGGGTCATGGCGAGCCGGACGGGTCGGGTCCTGGATCGTCGGGCGGCCAGGGCGCCACAGATCCCTGCCAGGACCGCCAGCAGCGCAGCCGTCGGTCCGTGGGTCTCCAACGCACCCCGTAGCTCGTCCGGTGTCCACCACAGGAGGATCGTGACCGACCCAAGCCCCAGGGCAAGTCCTGCGAGAACTCTCGATATGTGTGGTTGCTGAAAGCCCATATGCGTGGCCGTCTTCCAACTATGTACCGTTTCGGTTTCACATGGAAACTACCGCCCTTTCGACAGCCCGCAAGCAGAAAGTAACAATGGTGTGGCACCTCAGGATGGGTTCTCGCGTTGACATCGACGAGGTCCCGCCGAATAATGCTGTTTTCGGGCATCCTAGCCACCCTCTCGAGCTTCTTCGACAAGGCGTAAAAAGTTGACCCCTATAGACTTGGCAGTCCTGGGCGGCAGCGGTCTCTACCAGATCGCAGGGCTGACCGAGATCGAAGAAGTCGAGGTCGAGACCCCCTATGGGGCCCCATCGGACCGGATCCATCTGGGAACGTTGGAGGGCCGTCGGATGGCATTCCTGGCCCGCCACGGCCAGGGGCATCACTTGCTCCCCGGCGAAATCCCATTCCAGGCCAATATCTGGGCCCTCAAATCCCTCGGTGTCCGGCAGGTCCTCTCGATCTCCGCCGTCGGCTCGATGCGGGAGTCGATGCCTCCCCGCCACATGGTGCTGGTCGACCAGTTCATCGACCGCACCCACGGGCGTCCGTCCACCTTCTTCGGGGACGGCATCGTGGCCCACGTCTCTCTGGCCGATCCCACCTGTGGCCGCCTCGCGACGGCGGTCCAGAAAGCGGCCGGGAAGCTGGCGGACGTCCTGCACGTGGGGGGCACCTACCTGTGCATGGAAGGGCCGGCGTTCTCGACCCGGGCAGAATCCGCCCTTTTTCGAAGCTGGGGCGTCGACGTCATCGGAATGACCAACATCCAGGAGGCGCGTCTCTGTCGTGAGGCCGAGATCTGCTTCGCGACCCTGGCCTTGGTCACGGACTTCGATTGCTGGCACGAAGAGGAAGACGATGTGAGCGTGGAGGGGCTTCTCGAGACCCTCAGAGCCAATGGGGAGGCCGCGGAGGCGCTCCTGATCGACACGCTGCCGAAGCTGGCCGGTGAGTGGTCGTGTGCCTGCGCCACCGCCCTCGACGGCGCGATCCTGACCCCGCATCACACCCTCTCGCCGGAGACTCGGGAACGGCTCGCCCCGATTCTTGCGCGAGTTCTCGAGGACAAATCTTGACAGTGTTTTCTGCGGCTTTCTATACTCAGAATTTGGGAGCGAGGTCACGTTGAGCCACTCCGCCTCGTCAGGCCCCGATGCAAGCGGCCTCCGTATCGGCATCGCGGTATCCCGATTCAACCAACCGATCACCGACAAGCTCCTGTCTGCCTGCGTCGAAACCCTGTGCGGTCATGGCTGTGAAGACAGTCAACAACGGGTCGTCTCGGTGGCCGGTGCGTTCGAGCTCCCTCTCGCCTGCCAGTCCCTGTTGCGTAGCGACTTCGCACCGGATGCCGTCATCGCGCTCGGCGCCGTGATTCGTGGGCAGACGCCGCACTTCGATTACATCTGTCAGGAGACGACGCGTGGATTGGGTGACGTCGCCCTGCGTCATCATCGCCCGGTCTCCTACGGCGTGTTGACGACCGACAACGTCGAACAGGCCCACGCACGCAGCGGCGGGGTCAAGGGGAACAAGGGCGTAGACGCCGCACTTGTCGCCATCGAAATGGCCCGTCTCATCAAGACCGCCGGCGGGTAGGAGTCGATCGTGGGGCAACGACGCCGAGGTCGAGAATACGCGCTGCAGATGATGTTCCAGATCGATGTGACGGATGTGACTCCGGAGCAGGTCTTCCCGACCTTCTGGGAGGCACAGAACGCCGCCGACGAGGTGGTCCACTTCGCCGAGACCCTCGTCTCCGGCGTCACGCAAGAGTTGGGCGATCTCGATCGTCAGTTGGGGGAGCTTGCCAAGAACTGGCGGTTGGAGCGGATGGCCGTCGTCGACCGTAACGTCCTGCGAATCGCCCTCTGGGAGTTGATTCACTCGCCGGAGACTCCACCGGCGGTGGTCATCGATGAAGCGATCGAGGTCGCCAAGAAGTACGGAAGTCACGAATCCGGTTCCTTCATCAACGGCGTCCTCGACGCAGCACGACGAGCAACGCCCGGTCGCGACTCTAGAGACGGTGCGTCGTGATCGGCCGACGACTTCTTGTCGTGGGGCTGGTCCTGTCGGGGATGACGACCGGCTGCGGGTATCGTCTTGCCGGTTCGGCCAGTAACTCCGTCATCCCGAATACGGTCCATGTCATTGCAGTGCTCCCGTTCGAGAACCGCACGAACCGACCGGAGATCGAGCAACGCATCACCGAGGAAGTTGCGGGCGAACTTGCCAAGCGCGGACGCTTTGACGTGGTGACACAGAAGACCTCCGCGGATGCGGTCCTGGAAGGAGCCGTCACAAGCTACGTGACGCGACCGGTCCAGTTCAGCGACGCCGGTCGTGCGACGCGAATCGAGGCCGAGGTTCTCATCGCCGCGACACTCCGAACCGTTGCCGACGATGTTCTGCTCTGGAGCCAGTCAGGCCTCGTGTTCAAGGAGCAGTTTGACGTGCCGGATACGGGCGAGTTCTTCGACCAGGAGACCATCGCCCTGGATAGCATCGCGCGTGGCGCCGGAGGTGCCGTCATCACCTCCATCTTCGAGGGGTTCTGATGGCGCGACGAACCCGCGCCGTTCCCGCCGGGACGGTTCTCGAGAAGTTTCGCGCCGACCTCGAGAAGCCCTGGCCGGCCGGTGTCACGCTGATCACGGGTGAGGACGCCTGGTATCGAGATCGGGCGGAGCGCGCTCTGATCCGACGACTGTGTCCGGACGCCGACTCCGGTGGCGACGATTCGATGTCGACCCGGGTGATTGCCGAGGGCAAGCACGAAGTCGGTCAGATCGTCTCGGCAGCGCGTAGCGTCGGGATGTTCTCGCCAATTCGCGTGGTGTGGGTCCACGATGCCGCGTTCCTGGAAGGGGAGCCCGCCCCACTCGTCGAGTACAGCGAGCGTCCACCCGATGGGTCTTACGTGGTGATCAAGGGTGGCAAGCTCGACATGCGACGGAAGCTCCACAAGGCTTTGACCCAGGTGGGTCGGCATTACAACTTTGCCGAGAGCGCTCCGTTCGATAGCGGCAAGCTCAACGACATCCGAGCGCTGGCGGCTCAGCACGGCGTAGAGATCGACCGTGAGGCCGTCTCGTTCCTCAGTGCTGCGTGTCTTGGAGACATGTATCGCGTCGAGCGAGAGATCGAGAAGATGTCCACGTGGATGGGGGATCGCGACGTACGCCGTATCACCGTCGACGACCTGCGTGAGGTGATACGAGGGAGCGATCTTCTCAGTGGTTGGGAGTTGGCCGATGCGTTCGCCGACCGCGACCTCAAGCGTGCGCTGGCCTCGGTTCGACGCCTCGCGTCGGCCGGGGAAGAGCCGATCCGACTTGTCGGCGGGCTGGCGTGGCGGGCGCGACAGATGTTGGCCGCCCGCGCCCGGATCGCGGGGGGGATGCCCGAGGCCAGGGCGTTGCAGGATGCCTACGGGCAGCAGAAGGAGACTCTGCGCCGAAGCATCGGGCGGTATCGGATGGAAGAAGTACTGGCGTTTCCGGCGGCTCTGTCTCACGCCGACCGTTGTCTCAAGAGTCGTTCGCTCAAGGGTTCGACGGTCCTCGAGACGCTCATGCAGACGTTGATCGAAGAGTGAGGTTTTACACGTGACCGCCCACGGCGACGAGATGGTCCTGATTCTGGATTTCGGTGGCCAGTACACCCAGCTGATCGCGCGTCGCGTGCGAGAGCTCGGTGTCTACAGTGAGGTCCGCCGTTTTGACGACGCGTTGGAGACGGGGGATAGCACGAAGGTCGTCGCGGTCATCCTCTCCGGTGGACCCTGTTCGGTCTACGACGACGATGCGCCGAGACCATCGACTCGGGTCTTCGAGCTCGGTGTCCCGGTTCTTGGGATCTGCTACGGAATGCAATGGATGATGCATCACCTGGGCGGAGAGGTGGAGCCGGCAGGGGACCGCGAGTTCGGGCCGGCGGTGGTCCAGGTGGGTGGGGCACGGAGTAGGCTGTTCCACGGCCTCGATGCCAGTCAGAACGTCTGGGCCAGCCACGCCGATCGGGTGCTGCGGCTCGCCGATGGATTTGAGGTGACGGCGGCGTCGGATGCGGCACCGTTTGCCGCCGTCGAAAACACGGATCGGGCGCTCTACGGGGTGCAGTTCCATCCGGAGGTGGTTCACACTCAACAGGGCAAAGAGATTCTGCACAACTTTCTCTTCGAAATCGCCGGTTGCTCCGGCGAGTGGTCCCTCAAGTCCTTCGTCGAGCAGGCGATCGAGGCGATCCGCGAACAGGTCGGCGATGAGCGTGTCGTCTGTGGCCTGTCGGGGGGTGTCGACTCGTCGGTCATGGCTCTGTTGCTGCATCGAGCGCTGGGGGATCGACTGACCTGCATCTTCGTGAACAACGGCGTGCTCCGCAAAGGCGAATCCGATCAGGTCCTGACCTCGTTCCGTGATGGCTATCACCTGGATGTTCGCTACGCCGATGAGGCCGATCGGTTTCTCGGGAGGCTCGCCGGTCTCGACGAGCCGGAGGAGAAGCGCAAGGCGATCGGCGAGACGTTCATCGAGGTCTTCGAGTCGGAAGCCCGCGAACTCGGCAACATCCGTTTCCTGGCCCAGGGAACGATCTACCCCGACAGGATCGAGTCGGCGTCGGTTCGCGGACCGTCGGCCACCATCAAGACCCATCACAACGTCGGCGGACTCCCCGAGCGGATGGAGTTGGAACTCGTCGAGCCGCTACGAGATCTGTTCAAAGACGAGGTTCGTCAGCTGGGTGAGGTGCTGGGACTCAGTCACGAGTTCGTCTGGCGTCACCCGTTTCCGGGACCGGGACTCGCCGTGCGAATCCTCGGGGAGGTCACGGCAGAGCGCGTTGCACTCCTGCAGGCGGCCGACGCGATCTTCATGGACGAACTCCGCGAGTCCGGATTGTACGAGAACACGGC
>JAOTYK010000076.1 GCA_029861955.1 Acidobacteriota bacterium | reverse complement strand
CGTTGCCCGTACAGGTCGTCGGCGAGGCGTCCGGGACAACGTCGACGGCCAGCTTGCAGCCGGCTTGCGTGGTGCACCCTCCCGGCAGCCACACGTTCGTGACCTCGATGTCGTCGACGTGCCAGCCGATGGTCGGATCCGGAAAGAAGTTGTGGCTCGTGAAGTGGAATCGTATCTGTACCGTCTGGTCGGCGTAGGCGGACAGGTCGACGCTCCAGGGCGCCCAGGGATAGTAGGCCCCGAAGGAATCCTCCCAGGCGAGGTCGCAGAGGATGTTGTTGTTGTAGTACTCCGGGTAGCCGCCGACGGGCGCCACACGCGTCCAACTGGCGCCGCCGTCGTTGGTGACCTCGATCGTACCCGCCGCCCACAGCCAGGCGTCGGCCGGGCCCTCGAAGTCCGACCAGAAGCTCAGCATCGAACCCGAACCGAGGGTCAGGGGCGGCGTCACCAGGTTGTCGCAGCGGTCGTTGTCATTGGGCGCGAAGTAGCTCTTCGGGGGGCTGTGGGCATCGTCGCTCGAGACGGTCCACATCGGGTTGGCGATCATCCGGGCGACTCCGCTGTCGCCGGCGTCGTCGAACCACGTGCCGAGGACCGGGGGCTGCTGCGACGGCGCGGCGCCGAGCTTGACGGTGTTGCGGTCCTCGAGCCCGGTGCCGCACGTCCCGCCGCCGCCGCCGATGCGCCGGTCCTCCGCACGCACCGCGTAGTAGTAGGGGTTGCCGGCGTCAACATCGAGGTCCGCGTAGCCGGTCGTCTCGAGGCACGAGGCGACCAGGTTCGCCGGTCCCGGAACGAAGTCGGGGTCCGTACCGCGGTAGACGTTGTAGACGAGATCGGGGTACTGGCCGCAAGCCGACGTTGCCGGGTCCCATGCGACCGTGATGCCGCACGTGGCCGCGCCGTCGTCGGTGACGCTCTTCACGCCGTCGAAGACCGGCGGCGCGGTGCACGATGGTGCTGCGTTGCTGCAGCCGTCCGCGTCGTCCATCACGTTGGTGATCCGGATGTCGTCGATCGACCAGCCTTCGCGGACATCGTTCGGATCCCGTGTTCCGTAGTGGAAGCGGATCACGATCTTCCTGCCCTGGTACTGGACCAGGCTCGCACTGTATTGCGTCCAGGAGGGGTGGTAGCCCTCGTACCCATGCTGCTCGAACGGCAGGCAGGCGATGAAGGTGTTCCAGATGTTGGTGCCCGGCGTGAGATCCAACGGCGCCCAGGTCGCTCCGCCGTCGATACTGATGTCGACCATCGCGGAGGATTCGCGCTCGTCGTTCGTGTTCATCGACGACCAGAAGGTCAACTCCGAGGTCGCGTCGAAGTCGAGCTGGATTTCGGGCGTCGTCATTGCGATGCAAGTGTCCGTCGATGCCCCGGAGTTGTAACTCGCGCTTCCGGAGTACGCCCGATCCAGCGTGATGTTCCACGACCCCTCCAGCACCATCCGCTGCGGGAAGCCGTCGCCGGCGCTGTCCAGGAAGGTGCCGGGCGTGAGGCTTCCGGTGGCCCGGGCCGTCCATTCGACCCCGTTGGTTTCCTCGTTGCCGCCGTTGCAAGGGCCGCCGCCCCCGAACGTCGTATCCTCGGCCCGCACGATGTAGCTGTAATCCCTCGAGGAGTCGGCCGAGAAGTCCTCGAACGACGTGCCCGTCACGCAGGCCGCGACGAGATTGGCCGGTCCGGGCGTGAAGCCCGGCGACGTGTCGCGGTAGACGGCGTACGTGACGCCGCCCGCGGTCGGGCAGTTGTTCCGGGCGGCCGACCAGTCGAGCCGGACACTGCAGGGATCGCGGAACGTGTTGCCGGCCGATTGCAGGCCCGCGAACGACGGAGGCACGCTGCAGGTCCCCGCCACCGCCGCGCTCACGCAGACCGACGGGGCCGACTCGCAGCCCGCGGCGTCGACCGCCGTGACCCGGTAGCTCCAGTCTCCGCCGCCGCCGGCGAGGGCGTCGAGGTGGGTCGTGGATGGTGCAGGCACGCTGGCGATCTTGTCGAACACGGCGACCGAGCAATTGCCCGCGCCGCGATAGATCTCGTAACGCACCGCCCCGCCGACGGGGTTCCAGTCCAAGTCGATCGTCTCGGGCGCGGTCGTGGTTGCTGAGACCGCGGGTGACGCCGGGAGCGACGCGCAGGCCGCCGAGCAGACCGCCCCGGCGCGGATCTCCACGTCGTCGATGTACCACGGATTGATGGAGTTGTAGGTCGGGTCCGATCCGAAGAGGAAGCGGATCCGCACGGACCGGCCCACGTACGGCAGCAGATCCCACTCGTACCGGGTCCAGACGTCGGGGGAGCCGAACCCCGTTCCGGCAAGGGCCGTGCAGGCATCCGTGTAGGGGGAAATGGAATTCGGATACCCCGCGATCGGTTCGATCGTGGTCCACGGGCCGTCGTCGGCGGAGATCTGGACGACGCCCACATTGTAGGCGTCTATCTCAGGCGGCGGCCCCATGAACTCGAACCTGGTCCACAGCGAGAGGAACGCGCTCCCATCGGCCGGGAGCATCACCGGTGTCGCCATCGCCAGCGATTCGCAGACACCGTACTCGTCGTCCAGCATGGCGGACTGCGTTCCGGACAAAGCCTGAGCGGTCGAGCCGACCCAACGGCTGGTTCCCGTCCAGTTGCCGAGCCCGCTCTCGAAGTCATCGAAGAACAGTGTGCCCACGGCACCGGACGGCGTGACGAACAGTTCCACGGTGTTCGAGTCGAGGTTGCCCGAGTTGCACGCGCCCTGGCCGTTGATCGTCGCGTCCTCCGACTGCACGACGTAGTAGTAGGGCGAACCGTCGCCGTAGGCGGTCGTGTCCGCGTAGTTCGTCCCGTTCACGCAGCTCGCGATGCGGTTCTGCCAGGAGGGTGTGAATCCGGGAGTCGTCGAGCGATACACGGAGTAGGTGACGTCGTTGCCCACCAGGCACCGCGACCCGGCCGCGCTCCACGACAGCGAGACCGAGCAGGGATCCGTCTCGTTGTTGGTCACGGCCTGCAGGCCCGGGAAGACCGGCGGATCGGCGCATGTCGGCATACTGTTGAGGCACAGGCTGCCCCCCGGACCCTGAGGAACGCTGACCGCTCGCCTGACGTTGCCTTCCTCGATGCCGCTGTTGCAGACGCCGGAACCGCCGATGCCGCTGTCCTCGGCCCGGGCGACGTAGTACTCGGGAATGTCGAAGCTGACGTCGTTGTCCGTGAACGACGTCCCCGGCTGGCAACTCGAGACCAGGTTCTCCGGCCCCGGAACGAAGTCCGGAGCCCGGCTCTTGTAGACGTTGTAGCTGACTGCCGGGTTCGAGGTGCACCCCGCCGTGGCGGGATCCCACTGCAGTGTCGCCGAGCAGGGATTGGTTCCGGTCGAGGTGCCGGAAACCCCGCGGAAGACCGGTGGGTCGGCGCAGGTCGGCGACGAGTTAAGACAGCCCTCGGGCAGCCAGACGTTGGTGACCTGGATGTCGTCGACAAACCATCCCTCGCGGCCAGACGGGACCGGGAGACCGGCGGAGCCGAAGCGGAACCGGAACTGAATCGTCTGGCCGCTGTAGCCGGGGTACAGGGGAAAGGTGCCAGGTGCCAACGGGGGAAGGTAGCCACCGAGCTCGACGAACCACTGGTTCCAGCCGCCGAGGTCGAAACCGCCGAAGGCCCGCTGGTAGGCGCCGATGCAGTCGTTGCCGCCTCCCGGCGTCGTGATCGGGTAGTTGTTCCAGCCGCCCGGCTGGTAGGGAGACACCTTGGTCCAGGTGATGCCCCCGTCGTTCGACACTTCGATGATGCCCGCGTCGACCCAGGAGATGTCCATGCGGTCCCAGGACCAGAAGGACAGGACCGAGTCCGTACCGAGCGTGAGCGGCGGCGAGGTGATCGAGGCGCAGACGCCGCCCTCGTAGGTCGTGGAGCCGGGCTTCGCCGACTGGTAGCTGGTGGCGCCGTACGGCGTGTGGTTGTTGTAGGTCGAGATCTGCCATTCGGGCGGAACCGACATCGCCGGCGCGTAGGTGTCGCCGGCGTCGTCGATCCAAGTGCCGAGAACGGTGCTCGGGCCGGTCGGAACGGCCCAGGCCAGGAAGCTGTTGTCGTCCTGGTTTCCGCCGTTGCACGGCCCGTCGCCGTTGGTCGAGGCATCCTCGGCGCGCACCGCGTAGTAGAACGTCTGCCCGTAGCCGGCCTCGGTGTCGACGTAGGACGTGCCGGTCAGGCAGGTCGCGATGCGGTTCGACGGCCCCGGCGCGAAGGAGGGATCCGTACCGCGGTAGATGCTGTAGGTGTTCGCCGGAAAGGCGCCACATGTAACCTCGGCCGGCGCCCAGCTGACGGTGACGGAGCACGGGTTGGTCGACGCGTCGTTCACGGCCGCGACCGCGCCGGTGAAGACGGGCGGCACATCGCAGGCCGGGTCGGGGTTCTGACAGGTGGTCGGCGCCTGGACGTTGTCCACGGCGATGTCGTCGAGGAACCAGCCCTCGTAGAGGTTGCTCAGACCGCCGAAGTCGTCCGAGACGAACCGGAAGCGGAACTGGACCGTCTTGTTGTCCAAGATTGCCGGGATCGGGATCTGGTGATCCCTCCAGTCGAGAATCCAGTTCGTGAACATCGGGACCGACGGGTTCGCGCCGCCCGGGGCGCAGTAGTCGTAGCCGAAGCCGGTCGAGTTGGAGGAGTCGTTGATCCGCTCCCAGGTCCAGCCGCCGTCCGCCGAGACCTCGACGATGCCTCCATCCGGACCGAGGAGGTAGTAGTCGAGCGCCTCGTAGTCCCTGAACGAGAGCGTGGAGCCGACTCCGAGCTCGATCGGCGGCGTGGTCATCGACGAGCACATCTGCCCGGGGTAGGGGATGAGCGTGGAGGCCCAGTAGCTGTGCCCCTGCGACACGCCGACCGTGCCGTTGTGGAGATCCGTGATCGACCACTCGTTGGGGAGGAGCATTTGCTGCGATTCGAGGTCGCCGGCGTCTTGTGTCCAGACGCCCGGCACCGAGGGCCCGCCCGGCGTGCTGCCGATTCGGACGAGATTCGGATCCTCGTTCCCGCCGTTGCACGGCCCGCTGCCGCCGGGGGCAGAGTCCTCCGCCTGCACGACGTAGTAGTAGTTGCGCCCGAAGAAAACGTCCGGGTCGGACCAGGAGGTTTCGGTCACGCAGGCCGCGACGCGGTTGGAGGCGTCCGGTACGAAGTCGGGGTCCGTGCCGCGGTAGACGCCGTAGGTAATCGCGGAGTACAGGGTGCAGCGCGATTGGGCGGCGTCCCACGAGACCGTGAGCGAGCAGGTGGCACCCCCGTCCCGGCTGACTGCGCGCGCGCCGTCGAAGTCGGGCGGCGCCGAGCAGGTCGGCGAGGGGTTGGTGCACGTCACCGGGAGCAGGACACCGGTGACCGTGACGTCGTCGATCCACCATCCCTGGCCGACCCAACTGGGATCGGTCGCGTAGAGGAAGCGTACGACGACGTCCTGGCCCTGGTAGGCCGAGAGGTCGATCGTCTGCTCGATCCAGTCCAGGGTCGGCTCCGCGAAGTTCACGTTGCCGTAGCCGGCCGTGTCCGCACCGACGCAGGTGCCCGACCCGCCGAGCTTCGGATACCCCGTGGCCGGGGTCAGTCGTGACCAGTTGTCGCCGCCGTCGGTGCTGATCTCGACGACGCCCAGGTCCTGCCACCAGTGGATGTCCCAGGCCGTCCAGAAGGTCAGCACCGAGCTCGCCGCGGGGTCGAGCCGCAGCACCGGCGTGGTCAGCGCGG
>JAOTYK010000075.1 GCA_029861955.1 Acidobacteriota bacterium | reverse complement strand
CTCTTGTAGATGCGGACCGCGAAAAGGATGCCGACGATCGATGCGGTCAACGCGATACCGATCAGCGCCCACTCCATCCCGACCGATGCGTGATGGGCCGCAGCCTCGGCGCCGTGACCCCCGCCATGGCTTCCCGGCTTAACGATGGACTCGTCGACCCAGTGATGGAAGAAGTTGATGTCCTTGCCCAGGGTGATCACCTTGGGGATGCCGATCCAGCCACCGGCGATGCTGAGCAGCCCCAGGATCGTCAACGGAACGGTCATCGTGCGAGGCGACTCGTGGGCGTGACTCCAGGCATCCTTGTCCCCGCGGAACTTGCCGAAGAAGACCAGGTAGGTCAGCCGCGTCATGTAGAACGCGGTGCAGATCGCGGCCACCAGCAACACCGCCCAGACGATCTTGTGATTGCCGTTCCAGGCACCGGCGAGGATCTCATCCTTGGAGAAGAAGCCGGCCAGCGGGAAGATGCCGGCAATCGCCAGCGTCGCCACGCCGAAGGTCCAGAAGGTGGTGGGCATCTTGGCCCTCAACCCACCCATCTTGCGGATGTCCTGCTCGCCGGAGAGACCGTGGATCACGCTGCCGGCACCCAGGAAGAGCAACGCCTTGAAGAAGGCGTGGGTCATCAGGTGGAACATGGCGGCGGAGTAGGCGCCGACACCGGCGGCGGCAAACATGAAGCCGAGCTGCGAGACGGTGGAATAGGCCAGGACCTTCTTGATGTCGGTGGCCGTGATGCCCATCGTCGCCGCGAAGAGCGCGGTGGCCGCGCCGACCGTGGCGATCAACAGCATCGCGTCGGGGGTGTGGGCGTAAAGACCGGACATCCGACAGACCATGTAGACACCGGCCGTGACCATCGTCGCGGCGTGGATCAGCGCCGAGACCGGGGTCGGGCCGGCCATGGCATCGGGGAGCCAGACAAACAGCGGGATCTGCGCCGACTTGCCGCAGGCGCCGATGAACAGCAGCACACCGACCGCGGTCAGCATCGCCGTGTCCTGGCCGCCGTGGGCCAGGGCCGTGTTCAGCTCGCTGAACTTCAGGGTCCCGAACTGGATCGCCAGATAGAGCATGCCGATCAGGAACGCGAAATCCCCGATACGGTTGACGATGAACGCCTTGCGACCGGCGTCGGCACAGCTGAGACCGGTGCGGGCGTCGAACGGCTTGTCGTAGAAGAAGCCGATCAAGAGGTACGAACAGAGACCGACACCCTCCCAGCCCACGAACAACACCAACAGATTGTCCGCCAGCACCAGGGTCAGCATCATCGCCATGAACAGGTTCAGGTAGAGGAAGAACCGTCGATAGTCCTTCTCATGGGACATGTAGCCGGTGCTGTAGAGATGGATCAGGAAACCGACACCGGTGACGACCAGCAGCAGGACCGAGCTGAGGGTGTCGAGCGCGAAGCCCCAACCGACGGTCATCGTCTTGCCGGCCACCTCACCCAACGGCATCCAGGTGGCGATCTCGGTATCGAAATTTCGCTGATCATGTGGCAGCTGCGAGAGTTCCCACACTGCGCCGAGAGAAACCAGGAAGGCCAGCAGCACCATCCCGCAGCCGACGACGTAGACCCCGCGACGCCCCATGCGACCGCCGAGGAACAGATTGATCAGGACCCCGGCGAGGGGTAGCAGCGGAATGAGCCAGATCAGATTCAACATCGGTGCACTACCACTTCAACAGGTTCAGTTCGTCGACGTCGGTCGAGTCCTTCAACCGAAAGAGCGCGATGACGATCGCCAGACCCACCGCCGCCTCGGCGGCGGCCAGAGTCATGATGAAAAACGCGAAGACCTGCCCGTCGGCATGATCGTACTGTCGAGAAAAAACGATGAACACCAGGTTGGAGGCATTGAGCATGATCTCGACACACATCAGGATCATGATGGCGCCGCGGTTCCACAGCACGCCGAAGGTGCCAAGGGCGAACAGGACCGCAGAGACGATCAGGAGGGATTGGGAGGACACGCTACAGCCTCCTCTTGGCCAGCAAGACGGAACCCACCATGGCCACCACCAGAAGCAGCGAGATCACCTCGAACGCATAGAAGAACGTGGTGAACAGCGATATGCCGACCTGGTCCACGGTGCCAAAACTGTCCGATGCGGGCGCAAACGGCTCCGCGCTGCCCGACCCGAAGAGCGCGGCACCGAGGGCGACCACGAAGACGATCGCAAGGATCGGCGACAGATAGCGTTGGATCGGGCTGGAGTCGTGGCTGCGAGCTTCCTCGGCCACGTTCAACAGCATGATGACGAACAGCACCAGCACCATGATGGCGCCGGCGTAGACGATCACCTGTAAGAGCGCCAGGAACTGCGCATTCAGCAGCATGTAGAACCCGGCGATGGCGACAAGATTGCCGGCCAACGCCAGGGCGCTGATGACCTGGTTGCGATGGAAGACCACCACCAACGCCGAGATCAGCGCCAGGCCGGAAAGGACGATGAATGCAATCTGTTCCATCTTGTCCTGTCTCTCCCGCTACACGATATCGAAGGCGACCAAGAGGGCCGTCACCAACAGGTTTAATAGAGCGAGCGGGAACAATCGTTTCCAACCGAGATCCATCAACTGATCGTAGCGGAACCGGGGCAGCGTCCAACGGACCCAGACGAACAGGATCAGGAAGAAGCCGACCTTGGTGACAAAAGTGCCGATCTGGATCAGGGCGCCCAAGATGCCGCCCATGGTATCGAGGGCCGGGATGCCGGTGAGGTAACCCCCAAGGAACAGCGTCACGGCCATACCGGAGATCGTGATCATGGCGATGTACTCCGCCATGAAGAACATCGAGAACTTCATCGACGAGTACTCGGTGTGATAGCCCGCGACAAGCTCGGACTCGGCCTCGGGCATGTCGAACGGCAGTCGGTTGGTCTCGGCGTAGCCGGCGACCATGAAGATCATGAAGCCAAGCAGCTGCCAGCCGCCGCCGAAGATGTTCCACTGCCAGGGGCTACCCGCCTGGAGGGCGACGATCTCGGTCGGCCGCAGCGTCCCGGAGACGCTCAAGACACCGACAATCGACAGGCCCAGGGCCAGTTCGTAGCTGATCATCTGGGCCGAGGCGCGAAGCCCGCCCATCAGGGCGTACTTGCTGTTGGACGCCCAGCCCGCACAGACGATGCCGTAGACACCAAGGGATGACGCGGCCAGCGCCACCAGCAGACCGCCATCCAGATCCAGGATCACCAGGTCGATCACCCGACCGGCGATCTCTATCTGCGTCCCGATGGGGATGACGGCAAACGCGGTCAACGCACTGACCAGTGCGATGAACGGCGCGATGATGAACACCCCCTTGCGAGCGTCTGCGGGGATCGTCTCTTCCTTCATGAAGAACTTGATGCCGTCGGCCAGGGGCTGGAACAACCCGGCCGGCCCGACGCGATTGGGTCCCAGCCGAAACTGGATGATCGCCGACAGGCGTCGCTCGATCCACGTCAGGATCGCGACCGATGCCATCAGGGCATTCGCGATCGCGAAGATCTTGGCGGCGTTGATCAGGATCGGTTCGAGTCCCTGGGGCATCTACGACCCCGCCGGCGCGGTGGCAGCGCTTGCTACGCCGAGAAGACCGACGGCTTCCTCGTCGAGTCCCTCGAACGGTTTGCAGTTTTCTGAAAGAGTCACCAGCACATCGGCCGCCGAACCCCAGCTCGGGAACTCAACGGAGGCGGCTTCCGCCAGATCGGCCACAAGGCGCCAGGCGGGTCGTGCCTCGCCACGGGGAACCCGCGCACGACGCACCCGCTGCACGCGACCCTCGAAGTTGGTCATGGTGCCGTCTTCTTCGGACCACGGCGGGGCCGGCAGCGAAATCGTGGCACCCGCAGTGGAACGCTGGAACGGCCCGACGTGGATTCTTTGTTTGACGTTGAGCGAACTCAGATCGGCGTCGTTGACGTCATCGGCGGGATCCAGCGGATCGCCGACCGTCACCAGAAGATCGACGTGGCCGTCGCGTACCGCATCCAGCACTCTTGCCTCGGTCGCCTGTTCGCCGAGGACCCAGCCGGCCCCCAGGGAGTTGGCACCCTTGTCGGCACGGATCAGCAGCTTGTCGTCTTCGCCTCGCCGCAACGAACGGACACCGACGCGTTCGATTCCCATCGCATCGAGGAGTCGCTTCCAGGCGTAATAGGTCTCGTTGGTGTGTCGCGGCGAGAAGAGAACCGCGGCGCGATCGCCAGCGCTCTTCAGGGCCGCCGCCACCTTCTGGACACCCTCGTCCCAGTCGATGGCCGATTCCGCCGGGGCCTGGGCCTTCAGCATCCGATCCGAGTCTTCCACGGTTCGATAGGAAAGCCGACCCTCGTCGCAGATCCAGTGAGCGTTGACGTCCATGTTGGCCCGGGGCACGACACGCTTGATGCCGCTACCGAACTGGCCCCGCGTCGTCCACAGTTTTTCCTGTTTGCCGGTGGCGACCATCACGTTGCAACCGCGCGAACAACCGGCACAAACCGACGGCGTGTTCTCGAGGTACCAGACGCGGGTCTTGAAGCGGAACTCCTTGACCGTCAGCGCACCGACGGGGCAGATGTCCGCGGTATTTCCGGAGTAGGGGTTGTCGAGACGTTGACCGGGGTAAGTCCCGATGATCGTCCGCTCGCCACGCTGGAAGAACGCCAATTCGCCGGTGCCGGAAATCTCGTCGCAGAAGCGGATACAACGAGAGCACTGAATGCAGCGCTCCTGATCTAGCAGGATATGTTTGCCGAGGTCGACGGCCTTGGATTGCTGGACCTTGGGTTCGATGCTGCGACTGATGCCGGTCCCGTAGTCGACCGCGTACTCTTGAAGTCGACACTCCCCGGCCTGATCGCAGATCGGGCAATCGAGGGGGTGGTTGACCAGGAGGAACTCCATGATCGACGCCTGCGCGGCCTTCACCCGATCGTTCTGGGTGTGGACCACCATGTTGTCGGCAACCGGTGTCGCACAGGCGATCACCAGCTTCGGCATCTTCTCTACCTCCACCAGACACATGCGGCAGTTGCCCGAGATGCTGAGACCCGGGTGGTAGCAGTAGTGCGGGACTTCACGTCCGCGACTGAGAGCGGCCTCGAGGATCGTGGTTCCCGGAGCGACTTCCAGCTCTTCGCCGTCGATGGTGAATTTCAACATCCGTCTTCCTCAGCCCACGGCCTGTGGCGTCTTGCCGAACGTGCATCGCCCTGCATCCACGTGGGCCTGGAACTCGTCGCGGAACTTCTTGACGAACGATTGCACTGGCCACGCCGCCGCATCACCCAGAGCACAGATCGTCTGCCCCTCGATGTTGTCGGCAATACTGACCAGCAGGTCGAGATCCTCGTTGCGACCCTCGCCGGCCTCGATCCTTGCAAGGATTCGTTTCAGCCAGCCGCAGCCTTCGCGACAAGGGGTGCATTGGCCGCAAGACTCATGCGCATAGAAATACGAGATGCGATGGAGAGCCTTGACCATGCAGGTCGATTGGTCCATCACCATGATCCCGGCAGAGCCGAGACCCGTTCCGAGTGCCGCCAGGGAATCGAAGTCCAGATTGACCTCGCACTCTTCGGCGCGCAGCACCGGCACCGATGAGCCACCTGGAATACACGCCTTCAGCGGTTGATCGTCACGCAACATCCCGCCACCGAGATTGTTGATCAGCTCCATCAGCGGGAGGCCCATGTCGGCCTCGTAGACGCCGGGTCGCTTCACGTGACCGCTAAGGCAGTACAGCTTCGGTCCGGTGTTCTTCTCGTTGGGGCCGATGCTCTTGAACCAGTCGGCGCCGCGCTCGATGATGAACGGCACACAGGCCATCGTCTCTACGTTGTTGATGGTCGTCGGCTTTCCCCATACGCCGGACTGGGCGGGGAACGGGGGCTTGATCCGCGGGTAACCACGGTTGCCCTCGAGCGACGTCATCAAGGACGTCTCCTCGCCACAGATGTAGGCGCCGGCTCCGCGATGGACCACCAGCTCGCAGTCCCAGCCGCTGCCGAGGATGTTCTTGCCGCAGTAGCCCTTGGCGTAGGCCTCTCGCACGGCCTTCTCCAGCGTGAGCGTGGCCTCGACGAATTCGCCGCGGATATAGATGTAGACCGCGTCGGCCTTCATCGAATACCCCGAAGTCATGCAGGCCTCGACAACGAGATGCGGATCCTTCTCCATC
>JAOTYK010000074.1 GCA_029861955.1 Acidobacteriota bacterium | reverse complement strand
GCCGCTGTCCACTTCGTACTGCTCGCCGTTATGGCCCGGTGTCCAGTACACGCGGTCCGGCCCCATGCGCACACGGTGCACCTCCGCTGGCGGCCCGAGCGCGCAATCCGACTGCAACAGGTGTTGCACGGGCCTACCGTACTTGCCCAGCACGACGTTGTTGCCCGGGTCGATCGCGATCGACGTGCCGTAGTACGTCGTGAAGCCGCCGTAGGTGTGCAGGTACGTCCAGCGCAGGTTCCCGGCCGTGTCGTACTTGATCGCCAGGGTCTTGTTCAGCGTATTCACGCCGGAGAGGTACATCGCGTCGTCGTACGGTCCGACGACCATGTACAACAGGTAGTTGTAGCCGCCGTCCCCTCCGTCGTGCTGCCGGACCCAGAGCTGGTTGCCGTCCGCGTCGTACTTGAACGCGACGATGTCACCACTGTCGCCTTGTCCCGCGGCAAGCACGTCGCCGGAGGAATCGACGCCGACCCAGATGATCGAGTCGTAGCTGTTGGGACCCGGGTTGAAGTTGTGGTGGCGGACCCACTGCTCGTTGCCGTCGGCGTCGTACTTGATCAGCGTGGCGTCCCAGTCCGCGTCGGCGTGCTCGCACGATCCGCCGACGTACACCTCGCCCGCGGGACCGAACGCCACACCGGTGCCTCGATCCGACCCACCTCCGCTGCTGGTCGAGGTGTGGTTGCGCCACCAGCGCTGCGTGCCGTCCGTCTCGTAGACGACCACTGACGTGTCGTAACTGTTGCCTACGACGTTGGAGCGACCCACGACGGCCACGACGCCGTCCGGGGTCACGGCAAGGTGACTCGGCTCGTTGATCACTCCACCGACAAAGACGTTGCGCCAGAGCAGATTGCCGTCGGGGTCGTACTTCCCGGTGACGAAGTCCTCCAGACTGCTGTTCGTCTGTGCCAGAACGTAGACGTTTCCGGCGGCGTCGGTCTCGACCCTCCGCGGGCCTGACGTGGTGGACATCACCGATTCCCACAGCAGGTTGCCGTCCGGGTCGAACTTCAAGGTCAGCAGTGCGTTGGGCTCGACCAGCCAGTTCGTGCCGATGACGAGGACGTTGCCGTCGGGGTCAATGGCGAGGCGGCCGCCGACGTAGACATACCCGCCCACGGTATCAAGCGCCCTGGTCCACAGCACGTTTCCGTCCAGGTCGATCTTCAGCAGGTTCACGCCGGTCACCGAGTAGACGTTGCCCGCGGCGTCGACCCGTGCCTCTTGAGAGGACTGGGCGAGGTCGATATCCCAGTCCAGAATGACTTCGTCCCCCAGGACTGGCGAAACGACCGAGCAGATCGCCAGCGCCAGGATCGCGAAATCGAATCGTGATCCTGTCGGTATTCTCATCGTGTCTCCTTCAGACGTTTAGGCACCAACCTCATCCGCGCCTCCGCGCAAGTGCCCCTGGACTCAACCCGTTCGTCGAGTTCCCGCACACCCTATTATTACTGCACGGACCTTTCGAGGACATGAACGGGCCCTGGGTTGCCCCGGCCGGTCGCCCGAGGCAGCAAGCGCCGCAGACGCACATCTCTACTTTTTTATCAACACGTTACGCCGTCCGGCCTCCCGAGGGTCGAACGCTGGTCAACCATTCGCGGTTGGCTGCGTTCGTAAAGAGGTTCGTAGACCTCGGCCGTGACCCACGGTGCGCCGATGTTCGTCTCCGCCCGCCCGATCAGCCCACTCACATCGAGTGGCGGATCGGTGCGGATCAAGGGCAGACGTCGTCGGCACGGCCGTCGCCCCAGGGACCACGGTCGCCGCATTGATCGTCCACACCGCTGACCAGGTAGAACCAGCCTTCGCCGGCCGCCGGTGTCGCGACCTCCACGTACTCGGTGTCGGTCGGATCGGGATCCTGACTCGTCGCGCAGACCCTGACCGCAGGATCGGAGAGCGTCCCCCGCACGAGATCGTAACGGTCGGCGAGCGGCTCGGGATCCCACCCGAACAGCGTTGCGCCGCCGGCCATCGCCTCGGCAAACGCTCCGTGAATCGTCGCGGGACGTCCTCCCGCCGAATCGGATGGCGCGCAGTCGCAGATGTCGCCGACACCGTCGCCGTCCGCGTCAATCTGATTGAGGTTGGCGCTCGCGAGGCAGTTGTCGCACGCGTCACCGACGCCGTCGAGATCCACGTCCGCTTGGTTCGGGTTGAAGACCAACGGGCAGTTGTCCCCTCCGGCGGAGACACCGTCGCCATCGACGTCCGCGTTGTCTTCGACGATGAAGGAACTTTCAACCGTGAGGCTACCGTTGAAGGCCGAGTCAACTGCGCGCACCTTCCACGTGTACGTACCCGGTGTCAACCCCTGCAGCGACCAGCTCGTGGCGGTGCTGATACTGCCGGGCTCCGGTAGACGCCCGTGCTCGGTTGTCGGCTGCGCCTGCGCATACACCTCCAGATCGTAGGTGATCGCCTGCGCCGTCGTTGCATCGTCTTGGGCCACGTTCCACGACACGGTCACGGTGTTCCCGTCCTGAACCGCGTTCAACCCGGTCGGCGCGGACGGGGGCTGGTTCGGCTCGATCGAGTCGTTTCGATACAGGTGCATCTGACGCTCGATCTGGTTGTTGCCGTTCGGCACCCAGTACGCACCCGCGACGAAGTAGTCCAGGTCGCCGTCGCCGTCCACGTCGAACCACGTGAAGGCGCCTCCGTCGCCGCTCGAGTCGAGCGGTGCCGGCAGCTCGCGGGCCAGCGGGACGAATTCGCCACCATCGTTGACGTACACTTCCGACTTTCCTTCGAGGTTCTCCGGGCCGATCACCTGACCGGTCAGCAAGATGTCGACGTCGCCGTCGTTGTCGTAGTCGGCCCAGGTCGCCGCGGACAGGTCGAGCCACGGGAAGAAGCTCGAGTAGACGATCGTGTGGGGTTGGTACACTCCCGCCTCGTTCTTGAAAATGCGTAGCAGCGTTTTGTACTGGCCGTCGATGTCCAGCACGAGTCCGACGACGAGGATGTCGAGATCGCCGTCGCCGTCGTAATCCGACCAATCTCCCATTCCATAGGTGATGCTGAGGTTCCCGAGCGGCTCGGCGCTGGTGAAGACCCCGTTGTCGTTACGGTAGGTCCGCACGAATCCGTTGCCGAGGAGGTTGTCCATGTTGGCCATGAACAGATCGAGGTCGCCGTCGCCGTCGTGGTCGGCCCACGCGGTCTGCGCGTGGACGGTGCCGTCGAGCTGCGAGGCCACCTCCGTGAAGAGCCAGCCGCCCGCGCCGTCAGGCCCATCGTTGCGCATCAGCGCCGTCCTGAAGACGGAGATGGCCGGGTCGAAGATCGACGGGATAAGGAGATCCAGGTCCGCGTCGTTGTCATAGTCGGCCCACGAGAGCGAGCGCAGGTCGTAGGCGTTCGAGTAATTCGAATCCTCCTGGTAGCCGGGCAGATCCGTCGCGATCGGCACCAGGGTGCCGGCGTCGTTGAGGTAGAGCTCCGTTGCGCCTTCCGCCCCCACGGCCAGGTCCGGATCCCCGTCCCCGTCGAAGTCGCCCCAGGCGAGGTCGGACTCGTTGGAGAACAGACCGTTCAACGGTACCTCCTGAGTCGTGAAGAACCAGTTGCCATCGACATCCGGCCCTTCGTTCATGAAGACGACGAGCCGTTCCTCCACGCCGACGCTGTACTCGACGAAGTAACCGATGACCGCCAGGTCGAGATCGCCGTCGCCGTCCACGTCGGCCGGTGCCGCCGCATTCAGCACGAAGTCGTGGGCCAGGTCGGTCACCCACAGCGGATCGGTCTGCGGAGTGATCTCCGTGAACGTCGGTCCGGTGAACTCGACCCAACCGAGGCCGATCTGGCCGGTGGCGCCGCCGACCCCGTCGACGACGATGTGGTAGGTCTGTCCTTCCGTGACCGGCACGTCCCGCACGCGGCTCTGCTGACCGACCGCGTCGTTGTTGGAGGCAACCTCGGTCAACGCGTCGACCGAGAGACCCGTGTAGATCGCAAGCGTCGTGTCGAAGGGCGAAAGCAACGTGTGCACCGTGAGGAAAGCGTCCCTCGGCGCGGTCCAGCGGAACCACACGGACGCGCCGCCGGGGTCCCCCGCATGTGCCGGCTCACCCGCCTCCTTCGTGGCACCGACATTGATGGCTATCAGGTTGCCCGAGCCACTGATCGGGAGGGCATTGGCGAAGTCGTCGTTGGTGAACGGCAGCACCGTGTAGTTCACCGTCTCGACGGTGACGTTGCCCCAGTTGTCCGTGCCGGTGACGGTGAAGGTCTTCGGTCCACTCGTCAGCGTGTCGATGAAGGCCAGGTTTTCGACGTCACCGATGCAGGTGTCGATCCCTGAGCCCAAGTGTTCGTCGGTGCAGTAATAGACGGCGTCTACGGAGGTGCCCTCGAAGTACAGGTCCCCTTCGGCTGGCGAGGCGATGGTGACCAGCGGCGGGGTGACGTCGTTGAGCTCCAGGAACGTCCAGTTCAGCGTGTAGTTGCCGGTGTCACCCCAGGCGCCCGTGATGGCGATGGAGTAGACGACACCCGCACTCACGGGGGCGTCGTGCACCGCGCTCTGTGCGCCGACGGCGTCGTCGTTCGAGTCGATTTCCGTCAGCGCGTCGACGGTCGCGCCGGAGTAGATCGCGAGCACCGTGTCGAAGTCGGATCCCATCGTATCCGCCGAGAGGAAGCCGTCGGCCGGCGCGGTCCAGCGGAACCACACCGAGGTCCCGCCGAGTACTCCTCCATGCATCGGCTCGGTCGGCACCTCGGTGGCGCCGACGTTGGTGCCCGACACGGTGCCCTCGGTCGCGAGGATCGTGGCGTCGTCGAAGTCGTCGTTGGGCGGGTTGGCCGCGATGATGTAATTGACGGTCGCCGTCGCCACATTGCCGGCGCCGTCCGTCGCGGTGACGGTGAAGCTGTAGCTGCCCGGCACCGATGAATCGAGCAACGTCCCGCTGGGGACCGGTCCGGCACACGAGACCAGACCCGTGCTCGGCTGTGGATCGTAGCAGGAGTAGCCGGCCCACACCGGGGTGCCCTGCGGGTAGACCGCGCCGTCGTCCGGGTCCCACAGCGTGATGACGGGCGGCTCGAAGTCGAACTGCTCGCCGAACCACCAGTTGAGCGTGACCATGCCGGCCTCGCCGAAGTAGCCGTCCACGGCGATCGAGTAGGTCGTGCCCGCCGTCACCGGCACGTTGAGTAGCTCGCTCTGCAAGCTCGGCCAGGCGTTGATGTTCTCCGCTACGACTGTCAGCGCGTCGACGCTCGCGCCCGTGTACATGGCGAGCAACGTGTTGAAGTCGGAGCCGAACGTATCGACGGTCAGGTAGCCGTCGACCTGCGCGGTCCACCGGAACCAGATCGACGCTCCGGTCGGGAGATAGACGTGGTCCGGCTCGCCGGATTCCGTCGTGGCGCCGACGTTCGTGCCGTTCCAGGTGCCGGTGTCACCGGCGAGCACGACGGCACTGGCGAAGTTGTCGTTGGCCGGCGAGACGATGATGGTGTACGAGGACGTGACTGTCGTCACGTTGCCGGCGTTGTCCGTGCCGCTCACGGAGAAGGTGAACGAGCCGAGTGTCGAGGTGTCGAGCGCTGCGGCGTCTGGCAGATCGCCGGCGCAGGTCGCGATGCCCGTGCCGAGCGGCTCGTCGACACAGTCGTAGGCGACTGTAATCGATGCGCCGATCGCGTAAACGGCGCCGTCCGCGGGCGTCGAGAGCGTGACCACGGGCGGTGTCGTATCCGTGCCGCTCACCGTGTAGTTGGCGGTGGCCGTGCCCGAGTTGCCGGCCACATCGGTGGCCGTGACGGAGAAGGCGTGCGCCCCGAGCGTGGACGTGTCGATCGGCTCACTCACCACAACATCGCCGATACAGCTCGCCACGCCGCTGCCCAGGGCCCCGTCCTCGCAGGCGTAGTTCGCCGGGACGATGCCGTTGAGGACGTAGGTGGCGCCCTCGCCGGGGGTGACGATCGTGATCTGCGGCGGCGTGGTGTCCGTGCCGTCCCAGAAGGAGACATTGAGCGTCACGGCCCCGGTCGCGCCCAGCCAGCCGTCTACCGCGATGTGGTAGATCGCACCCGCGGTTACCGGGACGTCGCCCATCCGGCTCTGCGGTCCGCCCCAATCGTCGTTTGCGAAGACCAGGGTGAGGGCATCCACTGCGGTGCCCGTGTACATCGCGAGCACCGTATCGAAGTTCGAGCCGAAGGTATCGACGGTCAGGTAGCCATCCATCGGCGCCGTCCACTGGAACCAGATTGACGCGAAGCCCCCGGCCCCGCCGTGC
>JAOTYK010000073.1 GCA_029861955.1 Acidobacteriota bacterium | reverse complement strand
ACGCTTGTTGGAGCCGGGCATAGCGACGACTTGCTGATCGGCACGCCGAAGATCGCCGAGGCGATGGTGGCCTATCTTCTTACCGGCAAGGTAGAGACGGACCGGATCGATTTTCCGCCGCTGTGATCCGAAGATCCGCCAACCACGACGACTGCGTTATGATGAAGGCATGAACATCCCAAGACCTGTCGTGCCGATTCTCATGACTGCCGCGTTGCTCCTTGCGTTGCCGGCGTTCGCCCAGTCCGAGCCCCAGGGCGAGCCCATCCTGCGCCTCGTTCTAAAAGGCGGCGAGACGATCGACCTCGTCGAACCCATCAAACATCTGGACGGCCTTGTTCTTTTTCGCATCCCTGGCAAGGGCCTGAGTTCGATTCAGGAAAGCCAGATCGAAAAAATCATTGAACTGAAACCCGGCGCCAACGCTGCTGCCAAGGAGGCCTCGGACCCGGCGATCCAGAGCTTCAGTAACAAGGACCTTCCGGAGACCACGAGCGCGGAGACGAACCCGGTCATCAAACCGATCCCGGGAGCGTTCACTAACGAGGATCTCCTATCGAACTCGGAGGTCGAAGAATCCGAAGAACCCGCATCAGAGAATGATGTCGTCGAGACCGACGGGGTACGTGATGCCGCCTGGTGGCGCGGTCAGCAAGAGGCCCTCGAGGCAGAGATCACGCTGGCCGAACGAAAAGAACAAACCACCTGGCAATTCCTCGTTTGTGCCGAGCACGGCATTCCGCTGGACGATGGCCAGTGTGCGATGAAGGTCGGCCGGCTGCGCAAGATGAACCAGCGCCCCAACACGCCCACCGAGAAGTCGCTGACACGGCAACTCGGTGAGGTTAGATCGGAACTCAAAGAGGCCCGCGAGAAACTGGTCCGACTTCAAGAAGAGGCGTTAGCAGCCGGGCATCGCCTCTAGGACTTTGTCTCTATCTGCTTGAAATCGAAACAGACAGGAAACGGGGGTAGGTCAAAGACCTACCCCCGTCATTTCCTACTTGCAGCTCTTGTTTCCGGATGGTCCCCTGCACTTATTTCCGCAGCAGTCGCTGTTGACCGTGCAGCTGTCACCGACCGGTGCACACAAGCATGCTGGCAAGGCGGAACATACGGAATCGTCACAGTCGATCTGGCCATTGCAATCGTCGTCCTGGCCGTTTCCACATACCTCGGTGCCGCCGATGCAGTCCGGATCCGCGCAATCGACCAGTAGATCGCAGTCGTCGTCGGCGCCATTGCCGCAGACCTCTAATCCGCCACCGCAGTCGAGGGCGCAATTGCTGCAGTCCTCGCCCTCGTCGCAAGTCGCATCACCGCAGCAGAAGCTGCCGCCGGTCACCGGTGTCGTCGTGCAACTGGCGCCATTGTCGGTGCAAACAGCATCCGTGCAGGTCATCGGGTTAGGTCCGGCTCCGTCGCCGCAGCAGTAGCGGTTGGACGGTCGACCGCCGGTTCTGCCGTTGCAATCAGCGGAGCAACTCAGGCAATCTTCACCGTTGCCGATTTCGCAGACCCCGTTGCCGCATATCGCACCACTGGTCGAGCCGCTGACACAATCTCCGGGGCAAGTGTTGCAATCCTCGCCGGGATCGCAGACGCCATTGTTGTCGCAGATCGGGCAGCCTGTACATGCCGAGGTATCGACGGCCGAGCAATCCGGCAGACAGGCGAGGCTGCCGCCGCTGCAACCGAAGTCGCCACAGGTCTGACCGCGGAGGTCGGTTCCGTCGCAACCCTCGCCGGGCTCCGCGGTGTTGTTGCCACACTCGCCCCCGCCACTGACCGGGATGCCGATGGCGTAGACGTCAGGCGAGTCCGACGTCCCACCACCTTCGTGGCGATTGTCCGTATAGACAGCGATCAGGCTGTCCAGAACGACATCCAGTCCGTTGTAGTCACCGAACTCGAAGCTGTCTTCGAGGCTAGGACTGATCACGGTCGTCACCTGTTGAGGGGCCGACCAGGATTGCGCTCCATCGGTGGAGAAACTGTAGAAAAGGTCGACGCTGGTACGGCTAGGATCCCGCCGGGTGTCGTAAAAGACCACATGGACAGTGCCGTCTACGCCGACAGCAAGCCACGGGTGCCAGCGATCGACGGAATTGGAGTCCGCAGTCTCGTGGGGAGTCGTGACAGACCAGCTGTTTCCACCATCTCGAGAGTAGCCGACCTGGATTCGTCCGTGGTTTGCCGACGGTGTTGACGAGTCCGCGTTCGTGTTGTCCGTCCACGCCGCGTAGACAGATCCAGCGTAAAGTCCGTTGCTACGGTCGGTGTCGGCGGCCGCATAGACGAAGGCCTCGCGAACATTGATCGACGGCAGGGGGAAGATGAAAGATGCCTGAGTCACGGCGATCTCGCTGATCGGGCCGAAACTGACGCCGCCATTGGTGGACTTGACGAACTTGATCCGACGGCTGCTGGTCGTGGGCCAGATGTAATAGATGTTGCCGGCAGCATCCGTCGTGATGTCGCTGCCGATTCCTCGGTCAGCGGTCAAACTCGAAAAGGCCTGCGTACTCCAGGAGTTACCGTCATTGGACGACACCGAGAATTTCAACACATTGGAGTCGTGCCATGTCAGGTAGACGTTGTCCTTGTATGGCGACGTCGCGCTCTGATCGACGTGTAGGAATTCCTTATCGCTGCCACCGTTAGTCAATTCGCGACGAGGGTCGCCAGGCGTGGCGTTCTCTAGGCCGTTCCAACTTGCGCCCCCGTCATCGGAGCGGTAGACCCAGACGCTGCAACCGCCAGCCCCGCAGCTTCCGAGAGTCGAGGCATACGCCAGGCTTCCGTCGGCGGACCAGTCGACGGTCGGGTCGCAACAGGTGCCTCCGAGTGGTAGGAGGATCTCGTTCCAGGTGACGCCACCATCGGTCGAGCGATGCATCTTCTGCCCGCCGCCCGGTCCATTAGATCCCGCGATGACGATGTTGGTATCGACCGGATTAATCTTGACGGCGGACTCCGCGGCGCCGATGGGCGACGTCACGCGGGATTCACCGGAGAGCGCTCGCTGTTGGTAGAACGTATCGGTGTCGGTGCCAGTTGCCATGTCGACAACGTACTTGCCGTCAACACGGTTAATCTTCGTGTAGACGTTTCCGTCGATCAGGTAGCCGCCATACATCTGCTGAAAGATCTGCAGCGCGCTGCGGGGGTACTGCGCGGGTCCTTCGCGCAACATGTCAGGATTGTTGCGACGCATCAAAACACGGAAGAACGCCGGGACGGGGTCGCTCAGTTCCTTCTCATTGTCCGCGAGGACGTCGAGATCTTCCTGAGTCAGCGAGTAGTTGCGATCGTCCCAGGGTCCAATTTCGACGAGGCTCGGATAATCGACTCGGACGTCGATCCCACGGCTGGAATCGATCGTTTGCGCGAATAGCGGTGTCGCGAGCGCCATGCAGATCACCAGCGCCGCCATTGGAAGATGGATCGGTTTCAAGTGGAGGCCCCCTTTTTCGTTTCGCCCGTATCGGGAGAAAGCGTGGACTGTGTACCCCGCCAGGAGCCGGGGGTCAAGCAGGGATGAAACGGATCCGACGTGGCAGGTTATTGTGCTCATCATTTAGTTGTTGCCCCGAGGGCCGGACCACGACAATACTTGCCCGCCCGCACCGCAGGAGTGCCGCTCCCTTGCTCTTTAATTCGCTGACATTCCTTGTGTTCTTCGCCGTCTTACTGCTCTGCTACGGCGTGCTGCGTTCATGGCGCATGCAGAAGTCGCTGCTGCTGGTCGCCAGCTACATCTTCTATGCTGCGTGGAACCCACCGTTCGTCGTCTTGCTGTGGATCTCGACCTCCGTTGACTGGTTCGCGGCTAAGCGTATGCACATCGAGGAGCGCAACGGGCGGAGAATCGCCCTGCTCTGCGTAAGCCTCGTCGCCAACCTGGGTCTGCTTGCTTTCTTCAAGTACGGCGGTTTCGCGCTTGAGAACTTCCAAAACGTCGTCGGCTTCTACGGGATGCACTTCGAGGCGGCGGCGCCGGACATCATCCTTCCCGTCGGTATCTCGTTCTATACCTTTCAGACACTGAGCTACACGCTGGACGTCTATCTGCGCCGGTCAACGCCGTCGAAGTCGCTTCTGGACTTTGCGCTCTACGTGACGTTCTTTCCGCAGCTCGTCGCGGGTCCGATTGTGCGCGCGACCCATTTCTTGCCGCAATGCCTGGCCCCGCGTCGTGCGACCCGCCAGATGCTGAGCTGGGGTCTGTTTCTGATGACGCTGGGGCTGTTCCAGAAGGTGGTACTGGCCGATACGATGCTGGCGCCGTCGGCAGAGACGGTCTTCGGTTGGGACCGGGGTCCGCTGGCGATGCTGGATGCATGGGCCGGCGTGCTGGCCTTCTCGGGGCAGATCTTCTTCGACTTCGCCGGGTACTCGACGTGCGCGATCGGTGCGGCGCTCTGTTTTGGCTTCTCGCTTCCCGACAACTTCAAGAGCCCCTACGCGGCCATCGGCTTCAGCGACTTCTGGAAGCGCTGGCACATCTCGCTCTCGAGTTGGTTGCGCGATTACCTCTACATCCCTCTCGGCGGCAACCGTAAAGGGCGGGTGCGTACCGACATCAATCTGATGGTCACGATGCTTCTTGGTGGAATGTGGCACGGGGCCAGCTGGACCTTCGTGGCCTGGGGCGGGTTGCACGGGATCTATCTGGCCGTCGAGCGCTGGTTGCGATCGCGTTTCGCGGGCGCTCGCTGGGTGCATACGTTCGTTGGCAAGGTGCTGCTGGGACTCCTGACCTACCTGCTGGTCAACATCACGTGGGTGTTCTTCCGCGCCGACACGTTTACGCGTGCCAAGCTGATGATCTTCTCGATGATCGGCGTGATCGGGGACGGCGCCCAGGTCTTGGCGACGCGCCAACTGTTGACCGTCGCGGTCGTGATCGGTGTGCTGGTGATCATGCAGTGGGTACATCGCTCGATCTCCATCGAGGCTGCCGCCGAACGTTTACCCAACTGGGCGCACGGTCTGGTGTGGGGCGTCATGCTCGTCTTCCTCGTTCTTGCTCAAGGGTCGGACAATGCGTTCATCTACTTCCAGTTCTAACGCGGAAGGTTTCGTGCGAGCGGTTCCCCGTGGGAACTGGCCCGTCTCCTGCGTCATCGCCATCGTCTTCGTGTTGCTTGTGACGGCGGTGTGGGAGCTCCGCGTACGCGGGATGGGTTATCGGCCAAGCGTCAACGAGACCAGCGACCTCTGGGCCCGGGAACGCAGTCGGCTCGACCGGCCGGGCATCGACATGGTAATCATCGGCTCCTCCCGCGCTCAGTTCGATTTCGATCTGAAGACCTTCGCGGATTACTTCTCCATCGAGCCTCCCGTCCAACTGGCGATGCCGGGCACCAACCCTATGCAACTGCTCGAGAGTGTTGCGGCGGCCGAGAAATTCTCGGGCACGGTGGTCCTGGGCGTCACGCCGGCGTTGTGGTTCGTCCCCGAGGGCATGCCGGTTGAGCAGGCGCGCCAGGCGGTCGGACGCTACGAGAACTGGTCGCCGTCTCAGCGCGCGGGCCTGGCGCTGTCCATCCCGCTGCAGCGCCTTTTCGCGTATCAGAATCAGGAAGATCTGAAACTGGGCGAACTGCTGGCACGCATACCGATCAAGAACCGCCCCGCGGCCGAGGCCAACCAGCCACCGCTCTTGCCGCCGTACTTTACGGGGATCGATGGTCGTCGACAGGCCCGCATGTGGGAACAGTGCGACTTCGGGTCGCCACTGGCCCTCGAGATTCAGCGTCGCTGGCTGGGACTGTTCAAGCCGCCACCGCCACCACCCGGTGTGACGCCGGAGGAGTTGCAGCAGATGTTCGGCGCGTTCATCGAGGCCAACCTGGAACGGCTGCGAGTCGCGGTGGAGACGCTACGGTCGCGCGGTAGTCGTGTCGTTTTCGTGCGCTTGCCGTCGACCGGTACGTTGCGGGAGATCGAGCTCGGTATGGCGCCGCGGGAGGCGTTCTACGAGCGCATGCTTGCGGTGACCGGCGCGCCGGGAGTTCACTTCCAGGACTATCCCGAACTGAGTGACTTCGACTGCCCCGAATGGTCGCACCTGACCGCCAGTGATGCGGTGCTGTTCACCCAGCGACTGATGCCGATTCTGGAAAACGCGTTGGTTAATCCCGCGCCGGTCCACCGTCCTCGGCCGGCCGATCCCGCCCTGTCGCCCGATTCTGCTCCGGATCGGGGAAACGATACGGTCGACTGATCGTTTCGATTCCGGCAGGAATCGGCCAGGTCTGTCGTCGAAACGCGTCGGCGAACTCGGTGGGACGTTCCGCGAGGCCATCCTCGATCAGTTGTCGGTACCCCTGTGCAACCCCCAGGCCTTCCCAGCGAAGGGTGTCGCGCACCGGGTCGTAAAAGCACTCCGGGCGAGCAACGTAGGTATAGATGGCGGCATTTGCGATCGGGCCATCCCTGTCGAGCTCGATCCATGGCGTCACGTCGATGCGCAGGTAGTACTTCTCTCGGCGATCCAGAAAAGGAAGTTCCGCGGCTTCGGTCTCGGCCAGAAGACCGTTGCAAGCCCCGTCGCGGGACAACGCCAGTCCGAGGAACAGCACCGGACTCGACTCCTCGTCGTCATCGAAGATCACCTGTCCAACCGTATTCCAGGCTCGGGCGTAGCCGTGGAGCACCGCCGTGCGCAACTCC
>JAOTYK010000072.1 GCA_029861955.1 Acidobacteriota bacterium | reverse complement strand
GACCATCCGGGTTGCCCCCCTGGACGCCGTTGCAGTCGGCCCCGCAGGAGACGCAGTCCTCGCCGGCGCTCAACTCGCAGATGTTGTTCCCGCACTGCCAATCACGGCAAGATGAGGTGTCGTAGCCGCCACAACCCACATTGCAGAACAGATCTCCGGTGTCGAATCCCTGGGACTGACAGGTCTCGCCGTTGAGGTCGGTGCCGTCGCAGACCTCGGTCCCTTCCTGGATGTTGTTACCGCAAAACTGGGTGATTTCGTTGTACCAGTAGACGACGAGGCTGCGGGACCAGCTTCCGTTGACGTCCTGGACCATGTACTCGATGTCGTGACTGACGCCCGGCGTCAGGGCGCCGGTCATCGGCAGATCCTGATCGCAGCCTTCATCCAGGTTGTCGTGACAGGCGATCTCGCCGGGGCACCAACCGGATCGGTCGAACGTACACGACGGATAACCGCAGGCGTTCCAATCGGTGCAGCCCAGACATTGGGCGGACCCGCGGGGATAACAGCAGTCACGCCACGGAACGTCGGCCCAGGCCTGAGCGCTGTCGACGAGGATCCGGTTGGTTCGCTGACAGAACTCGTCGGCGGGGTTGGGGCAAACGGGATCGGAACCACCGCCGTGTCCCGTAATGAACAATCGCCCCGTCACCTGCAGCGCGTCCGCAGGAATGCTGACCGGGAACGGTCCCGTGACTTCGGCACCGCTACTGTGGAAGAAGATCGGTTCGATACCGTCGGCCGGCGGCTTCGGTGAGGACTCTTCCACTCGCTTACTCATCCTGAACTGCGTGGTGACCCACCAGCCCCCCTGAGTAAAGTGGCCGATGTGCGCACCGATGAAACGTTGTTGTCCGGCCAAGAGCGGCGCGAAGGGTGTGATGTCCATCGTCAGCTTGCGCGGCGGGACGGTCCCGGGGCCGTCCGGGGGACGCGCGTCGGTACCGAACGGCGTGACCGACCGCATCAACTCGATGTTGTCGTGGTTCATGCACTGCACGCCTTGGTCGATGCAGTCGTCCAGAACCATGAACAGATGGGCCGTCCGATCCCACGGGTCGCCACAGGTGTTGTAGCCGCCATTACAGGGAGGACTGACACAGGGGTTGCCTGGCCCGCACTTGGAGACGTTGCCTCCGGCAGGCGGCGTGCAAAGTTTGGAGGCCATGGTGAAATCGACCTCGATCTTCACCCAATCTCCCGCGGGGAAGTCCGTCGGGACCAACAGCTGCCAGCCGCCATCACGTTGCACGTAGGTCGGGTCGGTCGGATCGCATCCGCCACCCCAACAGAGCTCGTCGTCGTTGTGGGCGAGGAAGCTGTAACGACCTTCCAGAACATCGGTGTGTTCATTGCTTAGTTGCGATTCGTTCCCCGCCGTGTCGATGGCGGTGACCGCGTAGTGATAGAGGATATTCAGCGTCAGCCCGGTGGAGGAGAAGACCTGATCCAGGGCGATGTCCTGGGCGAAGTCGTAGTTGCCGACCGACTCGCCACGATAGATCCGGTAATAGGCCACATCTCCCGAGGGCTGGGCCTGGTTCCAGTCCAGTTCGATGGACGTGTCGGTCCAGAACCCGCCCAGTGTCGGTGGACTGGTGACCGTGGATGCCCGGGTGATCCCTTCGTTAAGATCCTGGTCGACGGCGCTGACCAGGTAGAAGGTGACCGGGTCCGGGCCGGCGACGGCACCGGTGTCGGTGAAGCTCTCGGTCAACGGACTGCCGATCTTGTTGGTCCCCGAGGCCTTGTCGGGGATAAACGTCGCGGCGGTCCCGCGATAGACCTCGTAGTTGCCGATAGTCTCGGGGTTCCCGGTGACATCCAGGGTGACCGAGTCCCAGGTCAAGACGATGTCGCCATCGGAGATGTTCAGCATGACGTTTGCAACCTCATCGGGGTTGGTCACGTCGGCGGCCGCGAGCGGCAGCGCAGCAAACAGAACGATGGCAAGCAGGACGACAAGCGAACGATTCGATCTACGCATGGATCCCCCGGAGTCGCGGCAAAAGAGACCGCTAACCGTACGGATTACGCAGTTTCGACGAGAAAGTCAACTTGGGCGTGGATTCCGAGCGCGCGGGGTAGACTTCGCCGATGAGAGTTGCCGGATGAATCCAGGATTCCACCCGACCCGCCGGGATTTTCTACGGACCGTCACCGCGGCAGGCATCGGCGTTGCCACGGTCGGATACACCGGTCCGACGTGGGCCGCCGACGGCGATATCCTCCATATCCGCAACTACAACAGCGTCGCCACCCTGGATCCGGCGCGGATGATCTCCGGTGCCGAGGGGTTGATCGGCAACGCGCTCTACATGTCACTCGTTCGATTCCCATCCGACGGCGGCTGGGGCTGGCAGCCGGATGCCGCGGAGCACTTTGAGCAGCTGGACGGCACGCACTACGCGTTTCGCTTAAGGAAGGGTCAGCAGTTCAACAACGACCTGGGAGAGATGACCGCCGAGGACGTCAAGTACTCCCTCGAGCGTGTGATCCGATCCGACAAGAACTTCCCCAACTCGGGGGACCTCGGAACGTTGAGTCACGTCGAGGTCGAAGATCGTTACTCCGGCGTCATCGTATTAAAGTCGCCCTACGCGGCGCTGATCACCGTGGGGCTTTGTCAGTCAACGGGGTCGATCCACTCGAAGACGGCGATGGAAGCGGTCGACGACGAGTTCGGCATCCACCCACCCTCCTGTTCGGGGCCCTACCAGTTGAAGTCCTGGCAGTCCAAACGCCTGACGGTGCTGGAGCGCAATCCCGCATGGACGGGAGACCCGCAGGGATTTCGCGAGATTCATATCTATCCGATCAATGACCCGAAGCCGGCCGAACTTGCCTATGAGGCCGGCGAGCTTGACTGCACCCAGATCGCGGTGGAGTCGGTCGAGGTGTTCGAGAAGCGACCGACTCCCAACAGCACCCTCGATGTACGGAAGGCGCTTCGTTACTACTGGATCGGGATGAACATGGAGCACCCGAAGCTGGCCGACATTCGCGTCCGTCAGGCGATCCAGTGGGGCATCGACGTCGAGGCCGTGTTGAAGGCGGCGTGGTTCGGCCTGGCAGAGCCGGCGACGGGAATCATCGCCCCCGGCCTGATCGGCCATCGCGAGAAGGCCAACATTCCGCCGAAAGGCAATCCCGATCGGGCGCGACGGCTGCTGGCCGAAGCAGGCGTCAAGACTCCGTTCCGCTTGCGCCTGGACTGTCCTACCGACACCCTCGAGCAGACGGTCGCACTGGTCGCGCAGTGGTGTCTGAGAGACATCGGGTTCGAGATCGACGTGCGTCCCCAGGATTCCGCGACGTTTCTCACGATGGGGATGGAATCCGGAGACCGTTGGCAGGACGTCCAACTCTTCGTGCAGAGTTTCTTCATGTTGGGCGATCCCTACTATGCGACCCAGTGGTTCATTGAAGAGCAGGTGGGTCTCTGGAACTGGGAGCGTTGGCGTAGCAAGGAGTTCGATCGACGGCATCACGTCGCGCTCGGGTTAACGGACGAGAGCGAGCGGGATCGGCATTACCAACGCATGCAGCAGATCATGGAAGACACCGGTTGCTACCGATTCCTGACCCATGGACTCGAGCCGACCCTCTATCGTGACAACCTGATCCCATCCTTCCGTGGCGACGGTTACCCGATCTTCCGCGACTTCAAGCGGGTCTAGATGCTGAACTACGCCGCGCGCCGGATCGGCCTATCGCTACTGATCGTCGTCCTGGCGGTCTCGTTGCTGTTCGGCATGATCCACATGATCCCCGGTGATCCGGCCAGCGTCCTGCTGGGTCCACGAGCGACACCGGAGCTGCGCGCAGAGTTGAACCAACGGATGGGTCTGGATCAACCGGTGATGGTCCAACTCGGCCGCTTTTTGTTGAACGCCCTCCGCGGCGATCTGGGTGAGGACGTGTTCTCCAACCGTCCGGTGACCACCATCGTCCTCGAACAGTTGCCGTACACCGTCATCCTGGTATTGCTGGCGATCGGCTGCGCGGCGCTTATCGGCATCCCGCTCGGCTGCTACTCGGCGATCCGTCGAAACTCCTGGCTCGATCGCGTCACGGCCGTGATGTCGGTCAGCTTCATCGCGGTACCGTCATTCATCATCGCGTTGTATGCGCTACTCATTCTCTCCGTGAAGCTTCGTTGGTTTCCGGCGATGGGTGCCGGCGAGACCGGCAACCTACCGGATCAACTCAGACATCTGGTGCTGCCCACCTTCGCGCTGGGCCTGGGTTGGGTCGGTTACATCTCGCGTCTCGTGCGCAGTTCCATGCTGGAAGTCATCGAAGAGCAACACGTGCGCACCGCAAGGGCGTTCGGGCTCCCGGAGTGGGTGGTCATCCGGGACTACGCACTTCGAATCGCCATCCTGCCGACGGTGACCGTCATCGGTCTCGGGATCGGCATGACACTCTCCAGTGCGCTGTTCACGGAGATCGTCTTCTCTCGACCGGGGATCGGAAAATTACTTCACGAGTCCGTCATGACACGTAACTACCCCGTCGTCATGGGCACCGTCCTGATCACGACGATCTTCTTCGTGGTCGCGACCCTGCTCTCGGATCTCGTCAACGCGTGGCTCGACCCACGTCTTAGAAGTGAGTCCCGTTGATGGGTCATACGCTCCGTCGATTGCGGTCCGATCGTCTCGGCTTTCTTGGGCTGATCATCGTATCCACCATCGTCCTGGTCACGATCCTGGCCAACGTTCTGGCACCCTACGATCCCGTGGACATCGACGTGGACGCACGCTTGCTGTCGCCCTCGTCCGATCATCTGCTTGGCACGGATCAGCTGGGTCGCGACATCCTCTCCCGCGTTCTGGTGGGGAGTCAGGTGGCGCTGAAGGTGTCGCTGATCGCGATCTCCGTCTCGTTGACCCTGGGTCTCCTGCTGGGGATGCTCGCCGGATTCGGGCCACGCTGGCTCGACCGCGTTCTTGTCGTAGGCTTCGACACCGTGCGATCGTTTCCGACGATCATGTTTGCGCTTGCGGTGGTCTCGTTGATCGGTCCGTCGCTGAACACCGTCATCGGCGTCGTGATCCTCACCTCCATTCCGATCTATGGGCGCATCGTACGGACCCAGACTCTTGCAACGCGGGATCGTGATTTCATCAAGGCCGAGCAGGCGATGGACGCGAGCACCGGTCGAATCCTGTTCCGTCACGTGCTTCCCAACATCGCGGCGCCCCTCCTGATACTGGCGTCGATGGACGTTCCTGTCGTCGTCGGGATGGAGGCCGGACTCAGTTTCCTGGGTCTCGGCGTCAGCCCACCGACACCAAGCTGGGGCAGTATCCTGAACGACGGCTACTCGTTCATCCGCAATTCGCCGTGGCCGATCATCGCCGGCGGGATCCCTCTGATCGTGGTGACGCTTGGGTTTACGTTTCTAGGCGAGGCTCTGCGGGACATCCTGGATCCCAAACTTCGCAGAAGCGGCAGGCGGGCATCGTGAGCAACGTTCTTCAGATCAACGACCTGTCGGTGAGCTATCGAACCGAGCAGGGTCACGCCCGCGCCTTACGACACGTTCATCTCTCGGTCCCACGAGGCGAGATCGTGGGGATCGTCGGTGAGTCCGGTTGCGGAAAATCTACGCTGACATCGGCGATCATCCGACTCCTGGCTCCCAACGCACGGATCGATGGCGGAACGATCGACTTTCAGGGGCGTGACCTGCTGGCACTGGACGAGCGTGAGATCCGCGACCTGCGCGGCGCAGCGCTTGCCATGGTGTTCCAGGATCCGATGACGTCGCTGAATCCGGTCCTGACCATCGGCAGGCAGATGTCCGATATCCAGTTTCGTGAATCCGTCCGTCGGTCCGAGAAGCGCGATCGTGCGATCGCCATGTTGCAGCGGGTCGGTATTCCCGAGCCCGAGCGACGCATCCGCGAGTATCCGCACCAGCTGTCGGGAGGCATGAAACAGCGCGTGGCGATCGCGATGGCCCTGATGATGAAGCCGGCGTTGCTGATCGCCGACGAGCCGACGACTGCCCTGGACGCTACGCTGGAAGTGCAGATCATCCATCAGCTGAAGGAGCTGCAGTCCGAGTTCCGCTGCTCAATCCTGTTCATCTCTCATCATCTGGGTGTGATCGCCGAGCTATGCGATCGGGTCGTCGTGATGTACGCCGGCGAGGTCGTCGAGAGCGGGACGGTCCGCGATATCTTCCATCGGCCTCAGCATCCCTACACCCGGCGGTTGTTGGAGTGCGATCCGGCTCGAATCTCAAAGCGGACCCGCCGATTGCCGATCATTCCCGGTGGTCTGCCCGACCCGATCAACCTGCCGACAGGCTGCATCTTTCGGGAGCGGTGTGACGTCGCTATCGACGTCTGCGCAAGTCGATGGCCGGCGCTCAGCGGTTGCACGGAGAACGACGACGAACATCGAGCGGCCTGCCATCTGCCGGCGGGGGAGTCATGACGCCACTTCTGCAGGTCGATGGACTACAGATCCGGTATCCGCGTGGCGGCTGGACTTCCAGTTGGGTCGAGGTCGTCATGGGTGTGTCGTTCGAGATTCGCCGCGGGGAGACGTTGGCGATCGTGGGAGAGAGCGGATCCGGGAAGACCTCACTTGCGATGGCGCTGATGGGTCTGGCTTCAGCCCACAAGGGTCGAGTTCTGTACAACGGCGAAGAGGTCTTGCGAGACGCTCGGGAGAGACTCCAGCCGGACCGTCGACGTGTGGTCCTGATGTTCCAGGACGCGACGGGTTCCCTGAGTCCGCGGATGAATGTGCGGTCGCAGTTGCTGGAGCCGTTTGAGATCCACTCCATGGATAAGGGCGACCGGGACCAACGGGTGAATCGGTTACT
>JAOTYK010000071.1 GCA_029861955.1 Acidobacteriota bacterium | reverse complement strand
CGCCGTGACCTCGGCCCCCCGCATCTTCGCGATCTGGATGGCAAACATGCCGGACCCACCGCCCGCGCCGTTGATCAGGACCCGCTGTCCGGATCGGATCCCGCCGCCCGCGCGCAGCCCCTGTATCGCGATGGTGGAAGCCTGGGGTACCGCGGCCACGTCATCGAACGTCAGTCCTTCCGGCTTCTTCATTAATTTGTCGGCCGGCACGCATGCGTACTCGGCGAATCCACCGAACGTGCCGAGGGCGTCGCCGAACACGTGATCGCCGACGGCAAACTTGCTGACTCCACTCCCCAAGGCCTCTATGGTCCCGGCAATGTCGGAACCCAGGATCTGCATGCGCGGCTTGAGGAGTCCAAAGAGGCGGACGTAGAAGGGGCTGCCCGTGAGACATTCCCAGTCGGAGAGGTTTAGCGAAACCGACTTTACCCGGAGAAGCACCTCGGCCTTTCCCGGAGTCGGGCGCTCGATTTCCTTTACGGAGAGTTCGTCCGTCGTGCCGTATCTGTCGTAAACGACTGCTTTCATGACCGTCCTCATGCTACCGGTCGAGACGGTTTGCGGGTTCCGCCGGGGTGGCTATCCGGCGTCTCGCAGGGCGTAGTCGAGGGCGGCCCGGACCGCCGCGATCTGCGCTTGGTTGCAAGTCTCCGGCGTCGCCTCGGCGCTATCCGGATAGACCTCGGTTGTGCTGGTGAATCGTGCCCCTGTAACGCTGGCGCAGAGGCCGAGATCCCGGAGCGGGTAGTTGATGACGCCCGCTTGTGTGACATCCGACCCGATGATCTGTCCATTTGCGTCGGCGGGAGCAATGTGTGTGACTTGCTGCACGCCCGCGATGATGGCCGCTTGAAAATCAGGTTGCGGATTGTCCGTGTCACCGACGGTGTAAAACCCATCGGGGATGTGGCCTGCCTCGAAAGGCTTCCCGTCTCGAGCGGCCAAGGCCGGACGGAATTCCTGTTCGTCACTATCGGTCGTCTCGTGCAAGTCGATGTGCACGAGGAATTCGGCCGAGTCGCTGGACAGAACCTCGACCAGTCCCATGAGTGCCGCGGACTCCTCAGCCGGACTGTCCGGAACGAACGAACGGTTGGGGTCGATAGCCAACGGGTTCCAGCGATGGATGACCACGTAGCCCCATGGACTAACGCAAGGCACGACCAGCAGGTTGAGGCGGTCGGCATAGGAGGGCGCGACGGTTTCGAGAAACGCGAGCGCCCCTTGAACGCCACTCGTTTCGTATCCGTGGACCCCGCCAGTCACGAGCGCCCACGGCCGCCCGTCCACAGGAGATCTGCCCATGACGGCAAACAATGGGTAGCGTTGCGGATCGATGCCGAGTGCACCGTATGTTTCGACATGGAAAGGAGCGCCGAGACGATCGAGCTTCTGGATCACCTCGTCCTTGTAACTGCGCTGGACTTCGCAGCGTTCGAACCAGGCGACCTTCTCAGTATCGGTCCAAGGCTCTCCCGGCGTGCCTATCGGGTAGTAACGTTGCATGGTTTGATCACCCAAGCTACCACGTGCCCCGGCCAGAGAAACAGGTGTCCATCCGGGTGTCCAAAACCCTAGAACCGTAGAGCACTCCTCGTTCGGCCCCATGGGACGGTATACTCGGACCATGAAGAAATCAGACGTACTTGCGTGGCTGAAAGACAATCAGGACGAGCGCGGGATTGCGCACTGGAAGACGCGTGAGAAGACTCCCGCAGGGATGAAAAGCTATGGCATTGGACTGGTGAAGCTTCGCAAGTTCGCCAAGTCGGTTGGGCGCGATGCGAAGTTAGCGGGACAGCTGTGGAAATCCAATGTCCACGAAATGAAGATCGTTTCCATGCTCGTCGACGATCCCAAGACGATGACGATGGACCAGGCGGAGACCCAGGTCGAACAACTCGATGGCGGCTACCTCGCCCATACCTTTTCCTCCTGCGACGCGACCCTGGCCAAGACCCCATTCGTGGTCGAACTCACTGACAAGTGGGTCAAGAGCAAGGACACGATTCGCCGCAGCTGCGGCTACGGACTGCTCTATGAAATCTCCAAGAACACCAAGAAGACTGCACCCGAGGAAGACTACTTTCTGGCGCACATCTCAGCCATAGAGAAGAAACATCCCAAGGCACCGGTGCCCGTGCTGATGTCGATGGCCGCCGCATTGATGGGGATTGGGAAGCGAACCAAGAAGCTCAACCGCGCCGCGCTCAAGGTCGCCAAACAGATCGGCCCGATCGATTTCGATCCCGACGGTAGCTGCGATCCGTTTGATGTGGTGAAGCACCTGACCGGGGACTACGTGAAGAAGAAGCTGGGACTGTAGTGTACGCAGACACTGATCCTCGGGTCTTATTGCACGGATGTGACAGCTGTGGAAGTGAATCCGAAGCTCCTCGGATTAGAGTCTCGGCTCCGGCACCATTTGAAATCAATCACTTTGCAAGCTGCGCACGGACACAGGAGCTGTTAAACCTTATCGAGCAACCCCTTGATCGCCTGCCGGGCATCGTCGACAACGACCTCGTGATCCGGCTGGCTCCACAGAACATCCCCGGCGCCATCACGCACGACGAGACCGTGGTTGCTGAAACCCAACTCCTTACAAATCGTCGCCGACTCTGGTGTCGTGGCATCCATGTTCTTCGCCACGACCTTGCCCTTGAATTCTTGCTCTAACCCGCTCACGGCGGGCTTGACCTTGTCACAGATCGGTCAGCCAGGCAGGTAGTAGTAAGTCACTTCCAGCTGCGCGGCCGCGGCATCGCCGCAGCCGGCAAGTGGAAGGGCGAGCAGCGCGAGCAACACGACAGCGTGCGTCATTGGCCTGGTCTTCATGGCAAGACTCCCTTGGGTGCGAACGTGCAGCCCCTATTGTACTCCGCACAGCCCCCTAGGACCTAATGGCGGACGGGTGGCGGCGCGGCCACGGATCCGCGGGTCTTGTTACACGGATGTGACAGCTTTCCGGGGCTGATTCCCGCACCATTGCCTCATGAAAACAGTATTCGGAGGACTCGACATGAAGACATCGCTCATCGCCTCTCTCGTCCTCGCGGCGCTCCTGGTCGCGACCGGAATGCTAACCGCCCAGGAGACCCCGCCCGTCGTCGCGGTCGAGACATTCGAAGGCGCGTTCGAGTGCGAAGGGGACGGCCTGATTAACGTCATCGCCGATCAGTGCATGCACGATGGTGGGGAATCGGCGAGCGGGGATTCCCTGGAGGTCTACTGCTACCACGGGACCGCGAGATTCTGCCTGTCGGGTGAGGAGTGTCCCTGGCGCGGGGAACCGGCCGGCGTGATCGATGAGACCTGCTCGCGGGCCGGGCTCGATGACGAGTGGATGGCGACGGCGCAGTGTGACGGCTGGAACGGCTACCACGATTTTGCCTGCAGCGAATCGGGACAGATCCGGCTGCAGAAAGAAGCCCGGGAGGCGACACCCTCGACCTGCGGCGCGCCCGACTGATTACTCTGCGCGGCTCAGTCGCAAGTACGCGATCGGGCCGGAGTCTTCCTTGAATTCTCCGGGTCGAGGTAGCCCGCTCTCCGGGGCCTTCACGACGAGGGTCCCCCCGTCGAAGCGAAAGATCCCCTTGCTGATTCTGCCCGGCTGGGGGAGGACCACGAAATCGATCTGCGCCGGTTGTTCGTCGGGCCTGATCACGATGAAGCGGTACGGTCTGGACGGCAGCGGCGCCGAGGAGACGGTCGTCGAGGAACCGGAGACCGAGCCCACGACCTGATCGCCGTGTCGCGATTCGCCCCTCGTTGTGTCGCATCCGGCGACACACCCGCCAAACCGCTCCGACGTAACGACTTCCCCGGCCGTGTCGAAGAGCGGAGGCACGCGGTGTCGTTTCCCGCGACACCGGCCGCAAATCGTCTGCCGGGAGCGATGACGAAAAAAACCTCGTCATCTTGGCAAAATCGGCGATTCCCGTGTCGTGGCACCTCCATTGCAAAGGAATACGTCGACGGGACCGAACCCTCCCGTCATCGGCATCACGAAGAGGTGGCCCATGCGAACCTTGACGAAGCAGAAACAAACCTCCCCGCTTCTTCTGGCGTCAGTCGCCGGCCTGGCGATCCTGCTGACGATCTCCGTCTCGCAGTCTAGTGAGATCCTGAGGATTGCCGAAGCCGATGCGTCCCTTGTCGTGGACGAGACAGTCAAGGCCCACGACGACATTCGTCTTGCGGTCGCCCTCGATCCCGCGCGTTCGACGCGGGTCGTCGTCGTCTACAGCGCAGAGAGTGGCGAGGCCGAACTCGGCCGGCTCGAGGCCCTCGGCGGAACCGACATCCAGCGGATGCCGCGGATCGACGGATACGCCGTGACGCTGTCCGCCGGTAATGCAGGCCTGTTGGCGCTCGACGGCGGTGTGCTCTGGGTCACACCGGACGCGGAGATACGGGCATCCCTCGATGTGGGCGTCCCGTCGGTCGGTGCACCGGGCTCCGCCCCAAAAAACGACACGCCGTACCGCGGTGCGGGTGTCGGCGTCGCCATCCTGGACACGGGTGTCAATCTCCATCAGGACCTGGCCGGGCGGATCGTCGCCTCCGTCGATCTGAGCGACTACGAGGGGTTCGACCCCCGCGAGGCCCCGATCGACGACATCACTCAGCAACTGGTCTCTGCCGGCTCCAACGACAGCCCCTATTCCGCGATGACCAGCATCTCTTCGGATGAAGGCGCCCAGGCGCAGTCGGCGTCAGTCATGCAGCAGACCTACAGCGCGTCTCAGGCCCCCGCCGATCCCGGTTTCGGTCCCGACGGATTCGGTCACGGAACCCACGTGGCCGGCATCGTGGCCGGCGACGGAAGCCGATCCGCCGGTCAGTTCACCGGAGTCGCACCGGAAGCCAACATCATCGACGTCAAGGTCCTCGACGACGAGGGACTGGGCACGGTCGCCAACGTCATCGCCGGCCTGGAATGGGTCATCGAACACAAGGAGGCCTTCAACATCCGCGTGGCCGTCTTGTCCCTCGGCAAGCCGATCTTCGAGAAGGCCGAACTCGACCCACTGGTCGCGGCCAGCGTTCGCGCGTGGGATGCGGGCATCGTGGTCGTGACCTCCGCAGGCAACTTCGGCAACAACGGCAACCTGACAATCACCAGCCCGGGCAACGCCCGGGAGATCGTGACGATCGGTTCGATGACCGATTGGAACACCCTTGCCCTGGGCGACGACAAGGTTTCGACCTACTCGTCTCGGGGCCCGTCGTTTCTCGATCATATCCTGAAGCCCGACGTCATCGCCCCAGGTAACCGCATCGTCTCTCTTAGGACACCCGGGTCGGGACTCGAAGCCTTGCTTCCCGATAACATCGTCTCGGCCCCCTCCGAGGGCGACTCCGGAGCCAGCTACTTCGAACTGTCGGGCACCAGCATGGCGACGCCGATGGCCGCCGGGCTGGCCGCCATCATGATCGGCAAGGATCCCTCCCTCACGCCGGCGTCGGTCAAGGCGCGGTTGATGACCACGGCCCGTCACCATGTCGATCGCAGCCCGTTTGCCCAGGGCTCGGGCTGTATCGTCCTGCAGGACGCGCTGGACTCGGACCTGAGAGTGGATCGTGCACCCTCGCCGATCGTCTTCCGCGACCCGCAGAAGCGCGGACGGTTCCACGTGCAAGATCTCGGCCCGCTGTGGAGCGACACGCTGCTGTGGAGCGACACGCTGCTGTGGAGCGACACGCTGTTGTGGAGCGACACGCTGTTGTGGAGCGACACGCTGTTGTGGAGCGACACGCTGCTGTGGTCCGACACGCTGTTGTGGAGCGACACGCTGCTGTGGTCCGACACCCTGCTGTGGTCCGACTGACTGACCCTTCTTTCCCCAGCCCCCTCTTGTCTCAGAGGAGCGTCTCTTCCCCCGGGAGGCGCTCCTCGCCCTTTCTTTCAACGACAGAAGACGTTACCGGCCGTCATGATTCCCCGAACTGTGCTCTCCTCCTGAGACCCCGGGTGCCCACCACACCCGAAGACCATGGCCTGACGCCGACCGGTTTCCTGTAGAATCACGCTCTCCAGGAGTGATCCATGACGGTTGAAGCTGGCCGGACCCTGTTGCACTACCGGATCGTCGACAAGCTCGGCGAGGGCGGCATGGGCGTCGTCTGGCGCGCCGTCGATACCACCCTCGATCGCGAGGTGGCGATCAAGGTGCTGCCTGCGGAAATGGCCACCCACCCGGACCGGTTGGCGCGCTTCGAGCGCGAGGCCAAGCTGCTTGCCTCTCTGAACCACCCGAACATCGCGGGGATCCACGGGATCCACGAGGTCGACGACACGCCGTTCCTGGCCATGGAGTTGGTCGAGGGTCAGGACTTGCAACAGCGTCTGGCGGGAAGCGCGCTGTCGCGCCGGCAGACGCTGGAGGTGGCGCTGCAGATCGCGCATGCCTTCGAGGCGGCGCATGAGTCCGGTGTTATCCACCGCGATCTCAAACCGGCCAACGTGAAACTGACCGACGACGGCGTGGTGAAGGTGCTGGACTTCGGTCTGGCCAAGGCGCTCCTGGATCCGTCGCAATCGGGCGCCAGTCCGTCGATGTCACCGACGTTGACCTCGGCGGGCACGGTGGCGGGGATGGTGCTCGGTACGGCGGCCTACATGAGTCCCGAGCAAGCCAAGGCCAAGGATGTCGATCGCCGGGCCGACATCTGGTCCTTCGGGGTCGTGCTGTTCGAGATGCTCAGCGGACGGCGACTGTTTCAGGGCGAGGGAATCTCCGAGACGCTCGCCGCCGTGATCATGAAGGAGGTCGAATGGGGCTCGCTGCCCGCGGATACGCCGCCCCGCATCCGGCGCCTCCTCGAGCGCTGCCTCGAGCGTGATCCGAACAAGCGGCTGCGGGACATCGGTGACGCGCGCATCGCGATCGAAGAGGTCGTGCAAGC
>JAOTYK010000070.1 GCA_029861955.1 Acidobacteriota bacterium | reverse complement strand
GGTCTCCATGACGACAACCTGCACGCGCCCAACGAGAAGATGGATCTGGCGAACTTCTACCGCGGCATCGAGGCGTCAGCGTATCTCATGGAAGAGCTGGGACAGCTGGCCGATCGCTAACCTCGACGGTAGCGGGACTCGTGGATGGGGCTTGTGGGTTCAGAGCGCACACCGGACCGCGCATTGGCGGCCAGCCGCTCGAGAAGCTCGAAGATCGTCGTCACCTGATCGGCTCGATCGAGCCTGACGGCCAACTGCTCTGCCGTGGCTCCTTCGTCGCCGCACTCATCCAGTGCCGCGACCAGCGCCGACTGTAGCTGCAGGACCGCGGCGGCGGCCTTCTTGCCTGCCTCGACCCCCGGCTGGTGATAGGCGTTGACTCGAATCAGGCCGGCGTAAAGACCGACGGCACGTTCGTAAAGTGCGATCAGCATGCCGACCTGTCGTTCGCCGACACGATCGATCGTGATCGTCAACGACGGGCGGCCGTTTTCATAGAGCGCTTGCCGGGTGCCAAGAAGAAAACCGTGAAGGTAGTCGCCACACGTGATCCCCTCCTCGACCTCCAAACTGTCACCCTCTCGCTCTTCGAGCACCTCGACAAACGTCACGAAGAAGTTCTTCACGCCGTCACGTAGCTGCTGAACGTAAGCGTGCTGATCCGTAGAGCCCTTGTTGCCGTAGACGGCGATGCCCTGGTGGACCGTTTCTCCGTTTAAGTCACGTTCCTTCCCGAGGGACTCCATCACGAGCTGTTGGAGATAGCGACTCAGGAGCGCCAGTCGGTCCTTGTACGGCAGCAGGACCATGTCTTTCTCGCCGCGTCCGTTGCCGGCGTGATGCCAGGCAAGCGCGAGCAGCGCGGCTGGGTTCGCGCCGAGGTCGTGTCGTCGCGTCACCCGGTCCGTCGACGCGGCGCCCGCCAGAAACTCGCGGATATCGTGGCCCTGCAGCGCGGCAGGCAGGAGACCGACGGCGCTGGTCTGAGATGTCCGCCCTCCCACCCAATCCCACATCGGGAAACGGGCGAGGAACCGCTTGTCCAGGGCGAAACGATCCAGTCGGCTTCCCTCCTGGGTGATCGCCACGCTGTTGCCGCCGAACGAGACACCGCGAGCCCGCAGCGCGGCCTCGGTCTCGAGCATCCCGTTGCGGGTCTCCGGCGTACCGCCCGACTTCGAGATCACGATCACCAGCGTGGTTTCAAGTCGCCTGCCGAGTCCGCCGAGAACCCGGTCGATCCCGTCGGGATCGCTGTTGTCCAGGAAGTGAGGCTCGAGACCTCCCTCCCGCGTGCCAAGCGCCTGTGCGACAAACTGCGGGCCCAGCGCGCTCCCCCCGATACCCACGATCAGCTGGTCGGTGAATCGCTGTCCCGTCGCGGTTCGTAGCTCACCATCCCGGACCCGGGCCGCAAACTCGTCGACGTCGGTGACCGTCGACCGAATCAACTCCTGAATCGTTTCGGTCGGCGCCAGCGAAGGGTCCCGCAGCCAGTAGTGACCGACCATCCGATCTTCGTCGGGGTTGGCGATCGATCCGGACTCGAGCGCGACCATTCCGTCGAAACAGGTTTCGAAACGACCCCGCAGCCTCTCCACGTAGGCGTCGTCGATCCCCATGTGACTGAGATCGACGCGGAGACCGAGATCTCGATCGGAGTAAAGCCAGCGGCGATAGGTATCCCAATCCACTTTGTTCGACATCGTACCGCTCCCGAGCGAGGAAGTGGCCTCCAGTTTAGACCACCCCAAGCCCTCGACGAGGCTAGAATACCGCCGGAGGCCGTGATGGATCGTTACGACGTAATTGTGCTCGGCGGTGGTTCGGCGGGAACCGCGGCGGCCGCCGCCGCCCGGCGGGCCGGCGCACACACGGCCATGGTCAACCGGGACGAGTTGGGAGGGCTGTGCATCCTTCGTGGCTGCATGCCGACCAAGGCCATGCTCGCCAGCTCCCATGCCGCCCGGCTGGGGGACGGTATCGAGTCGCTCGGTGCCCACCTCGAGGGTCGCGTCACCGTGGACTTCCCCAAGTTGATGCGACGGAAGCAGCAGCTCGTCGAACGATTCAAACGGGCCAAGATCGAGTCGATCGAATCCAACGACTACGACGTCATCTTTGGTCACGGCCGTTTTCTCACAGACGGCACCCTCGACGTCGACGGACGCATCCTCGCAGCCGAGAGGTATGTCCTGGCCACCGGCTCCGAGCCGACGGTGGTTCCACTGCCCGGGATCGACGAGGTTCCGGTTTGGACCAGCGACGACGTCATGGAACTCACGCGTCAGCCCGAGTCTCTGGTTGTCTTCGGCGCCGGTGCCATCGGTCTGGAGCTGGCACAGTTCTTCGCGGAGATCGGCACACGCGTGCTGGTGGTGAATCGATCTCCATTGCTACGACGCTACGACCTGGAAGCGGGCCGGGAATTGCGCGCGGCCCTTGGCAAGTTGGACGAACTACACTTCGCAATTCCGGGGACGATCGAACGCCTGCGTCGTGAGGGCGACGGTCTCATCGCCCAGGTCTCGACGGATGACGGCTCGATGGAGTGGACGGCCGACGCGCTCGTCATGGCAGCGGGTCGTCGCCCGATGATCGACGGCCTCGGACTCGACGAGGTCGGCGTCGTCGTGAAAGATGGCCGCATCCGACACGACGCGACGATGCAAACGGACAACCCGCGAATCTACGTTGCCGGTGACGTCACCGGAGAACTCCAGATCCTCCATCTGGCCAACGACGAAGGCGCGACGGCCGGTCACAACGCCGCCGGCGCCGAACCGAGCCAAGCGATGGACTACCGGCTGGCCATGAGCGTCATCTTTTCTGACCCGCCGTTCGCGCAGGTCGGTCGCATGGAGGCCGATCTGGAGCGTGATGGCGTGGCGTTTGTCACCGGAAAGGCCCGCTTTCCCGAGACCGGACGTGCCATCACCATGGGCGTAGAGCACGGGTTCTTCAAGATCTTTGCCGACAACGACAGCGGTGAGATCCTCGGTGGCTCGATCCTGGGTCCCCGGGCCGATGATCTGATCCATCTTGTCTCTCTCCTGATGCACCATCGTGGGACCGCAGCCTCGATTCTTACGATGCCGTGGTATCACCCCACACTCTCCGAGGTCATCCTGAACGTGGCCCGCCAGATTGAAGCTCTCAGGAACAAGAAGGGAGAGTCCTAGTCGATGCGTGGCGCTGTCTCGTTCCATCCGTTCGACGTCGGCCTGTTCGGGGTGTTACTGGATCCGCTGATCGAGGGCAAGAAGGTCAATCCCGAAGACTACCTCGACATCTGCTTTCGGAAGCGCGTCGCCGATTGGCGGTCCAGCGGTTACCGGGCGACGATCCAGATGCTCCTGGAAGAGGTCGAACCTCCGGAACTACCCACAGAAGGGAGCGTTTGGTTTCGGCTTCGCGCCCGCGTCGAGCGATTGGAATACAAACCTGCTGCCGTCGTGAAGACCCTCTCGGAGCAGATCGAACCCGACCTCCATCTCCACGGCCGCCCGTTCTTCATCACCGAAGGGTCTGCGGATCGTGTCGGACGTTTCTGCGACGAGTACCTGGCTGCCAAAGATGTCAATGCGATCGACGGGCTGGTGCTTGAACAGCTCCTCCGATTGGATCGAACCCTGGGCCGCGAGATCGAGGCCGAGATGATGGGGTCGCCACCGGCCGCCGCCACCGTCCATGCCGAGTTGCTGCAGCGCCTGAAAGAGATCTTCGAGTTGGCCGCGGCCGCCAGACAGGACGGAGATTGGGGCAACGTCGGCTCAACACGCCCCGCCCGGGAAGTCCTGGCGGAAGAGCTGCCGTGGCGATGCGTGGAAGCTCACGCGGAGGCCGTGCCGTTCTGGGTGGCCCACGACGTCGATGGGCTCGCGGGTCTTTGCGAGGCCACGGGCATCGAGCCTCCACCGTGCCTGGTCAGCGCGCGCCCGTTGTTTGCCCATTTCGCGGAACCGTTTCCAGCGCTACTCGAGCGTCTGAGCAGCGACCTGACGACGGAGCGGCAGTTGGGTGGGTACGTCCCTGCGAACGATATCCCCGAGCTTCTGACCTTCCTCGCCGAACAGGGCGCCCGGATCATCCAGGCCGCCACTCGACACGGGGTCGGGAAGATCTGCTCGGTCCTCCTGAGAAAGATCCGCGAGTGCGCGACCTTCGCTTCGCTGCACGGCACGGGGTATCTGGAGGCCAGCAGTCTCGACCATCCGCCCCTACCGGATAACGACGCCTAAGTCCCTTTTTCTTAACGCTTTGACGGGTTAATGGATCGGTGCGACAATCGTCGTCATCGCCCTGCGGAGAAGGTCTCACGTGTCCAACCCCCAGAACCAGCCCCTGTCGTTCGTCGCGGAACGTGCCATACGGCTGTTGCAGCAGGCCCCCGGGCCGCTGACCAGTCTGCAGCTCGCCGAGGAGTTGTTGGCAACCCGCGCGCCGGACGAGGACAGCGCCCGAGAACTCCTCAAGACCGCTTTCGGCAAGGACTCGCGACTTATCCACGACGAGTCCGGCTGGCGATTCGCGGGAGACGCACGTCGAGCGGGCACCCCTGCGGCCCCTGCGAGCAGTGACGTGGACGACATGGAACCCGATCGCGTGCTTATCTTCATTCACGGCACACCGCGACAACCGGATGGCACGCCCTTTCTCTTGCGCAGCGTCTCCGCCCTTCGATTGTGTGGTGACGATGTGGTGGGTGCGTGCGGAGGCGATACGGTCGCCGGTCCTTACGGAAATCGTTTGCGACGCGCGGCTCTGGATTTACTGGAGGGTGCGGTTCCCATCGTTCACGACTCGCCCGGCGCACTCTCGGCCCTCGATACCTGGCTGGGCGAGCCGATCGCATCGCCGATCTCTCTGAGGCGTATGGCGCAGGAACGGATCGGACTCCCCGCCATCCATGACCTCGAGTCTCTCGTCGAGCGACTCGGGCTCGCCTGGCACGAGACCTCCGAGCCGCTCGAGATGACCGACACGCTCGATTCCTGTCTGCAGGCGTTGCGACGCCCGGACGAATCGTTGTACGAGCTTCAGGTCGCCGCAAACGGCGGTGCACCACCGCTTGACTGGTCCCGCTTCGCCTTCGACCGTGAGTTCCTGCGTCGAGTCCCCAGTACACCCGGGACCTACCGGTTCTACGACGAATCCGGAAAACTGCTCTATGTCGGCAAGTCGAAGAACCTGCACAGTCGGGTCGGCTCGTACTTCCGCGACGAGGGTCGCTCGCGCCCCAAGCGGGTGCAGGAACTGATCAACGGGATCCATCGCATCGAATACGAGGCCACCGGCTCTGATCTGGAAGCCGTTCTGCGCGAGGCCGAACTGATTCGAACACGCCAACCCAGTCACAACGTGCAACGGGTCGTCCATGGCGGTCGCTCGGAGCGCCACGACAAGCTTCGCTCGATCTTGATCCTCGAGCCGGCCGCTGCCCCGTGGGTCCTCCGTGGCTTTCTGATCCGTCGCGGTAGGCTGCTCGATCGCGTCGCCATCGGTCCTCGCGGAGGGGGCCTCAAGCGGATCGCTCGAATTCTGGATGACTGGTATTTTTCGGCGCCGGATGGGCCGACCGTCCCGGAAGGACCTGACCTCGACATCGAGCTTGTGGTCCGATGGCTCGCCGAGCACCGGGATGAGATTGTCGCCTTCGATCCACGGGACCTGGGAAGTACCGAAGAGGTGATCGAGCGGCTCAACTGGTTCCTGGCCAATGGAACCAACGACCCCGACGGGTCACCGATCCACACCCGCTAGGCGGTCGATTTCGGAGCGGATATGAGAACCGAGCAGGAAACACTTCTGGATCGAATGCGGGCCAAGGGGTTACGCATCACCCACCAGAGACAGATCCTCGCCGAACTCCTCGAAGAGGCCGACGAGCATCTGGATGCGGAGGCCGTCTACGAACGCGCCCACTCCCGCGACTCGCAGATCCATCGAGCCACCGTCTATCGGACGCTGAACACGCTCAAGAAGATGGGCCTGGTGGATGAACTGGACTTGATGCATGTCGCCGGGGAGCGACATTTCTATGAGATTCGACCGTCGGTCTTCCACATCCATCTCGTCTGCATGAAATGCGGCGATGTCTCGGAGCCGTCCGGTGGCATCTGGGACGAAATAAAGAGCCGCGTGCAGAAAGAAACCGGCTTCCGCCCGGAAGTCGTTCGACTCGAGATGGGCGGTGCCTGTCGCGACTGCCAGACCCGGGAAAACCCCAGGCCTTCCTGAACTCAGAGGAAACTAGTGCGTCATTTTCTGCTGGTATGCAGCATCGTGGGCCTGTTCGTCTCCTGCGGAACGACGCCCCCGGCGGGCGAGGGTCCACTGACCCTCTACTCGGGTCGCAATGAGAGGCTGATCGGTCCTCTCCTTGTGCGGTTCACGGCCGAAACGGGCATCGACGTCGAAACACGTTATGGGGGGACCTCCGAGTTGACGGCGACCCTTCTTGAGGAAGGTGAATACTCCCCTGCGGATCTGTTCCTGGCCCAGGACGCGGCCGCGCTGGGGGCGCTTTCGAAGGCGGGTCGGTTCTTACCGCTGCCCGAATCGGTGTTGCAGCGGGTCGATGCCCGTTACCGTTCCGTTCGATCGGATTGGGTCGGTCTCTCGGGTCGCGCGCGTGTGATCGTCTACAACACCGACCTCATCGCGGCGGAAGACCTGCCCACGACTCTGCTTGCAACCACCGACCCCCGTTACAGGGGACGATTCGGCATCGCGCCGACCAACGCGTCGTTGCAGGCCCACCTCGCGCTGTTCACGGCCCTCGACGGCGAAGAGGCACTTGATGCGCTCCTCGCGGGCCTCGTCGCGAACGAACCCCAACGCTACGAAAAGAATTCAGCCATCGTGCAGGCGGTCATCGACGGTGAGGTCGAGTGGGGCCTGGTCAACCACTACTACCTGTTGAACGCGCTACGGGAACAGCCGGATGCGACCGCGGCCAATTATTTTTTGACCGGTGGCGGCTCGGCGAGTTTCGTGAACCTGGCGGGGATCGGGGTTCTAAGTGACGATCCGCGGGCGGTCGAACTGGTGCGTTGGTTACTCGGAGAATCTGCGCAGCAGTACTTTGCGGACGAGACGTTCGAGTTTCCGCTTGTGGCGGGTGTGGACGCGGATCCGTCGCTACCCCCGTTGTCGGCGCTGGAGACACCCGACGTCGATTTCGCCACGGTGGCGGATCGACTGGAATCCACGCTGATGCGAATTGACGAGGCCGGGCT
>JAOTYK010000069.1 GCA_029861955.1 Acidobacteriota bacterium | reverse complement strand
GTTGCCAGCGCCCATCCTGATAGGCGGCCGCGATCATGTCGAAGTAGTCCACCAGTTCGCTGTCGCCACTGACACGCAACCGGTAGTACCAGGTGTTCAGAAACCAGCTGTGTCGAAGGAGCCAACCCGGCTGATCTTCATAGATCTTCCGCGCCGCGACACGCCACTCCTCGACCAGGTCGCTGATATCGTTCCCACAGTGAACGTAGACCACGTGTTCCAGTTGGAGTCCGTCACGAACGAACTCACTCAGCCTGAGGGCGAGTTCCGCCGTTTCGAGCCCATCGTCACCGATGTACTGAACGTCCCATTCCGGCCTACTCGCTCGAATTCGATTCACGAACCGCTGCTCGACGTCTTTGAGTCCATGTCCGTTCGTGTAGGAGTCACCGATGAACGTGAATCGCGGTCGATCCGCGGATCGCGGACCCCTCAGATCGACCGAATCACGGACGCCCTGCGCGTTGCGCTGGTAGTAACGCTCGAACCAACGCTCCGAGGCCAGCCCGAGATCGAAGCCGTCACTGGCGTCGTAGACAAACCGGTAGTAGATCTCGCCGACGGGAAGGACCGACAACGCGAGGGCCAGGAGCAGGAGTCCGTTCCCGACGAGCAGCCTTACGGTCGAGGTCCCCCCACGCCGAGAACCTCGCACGAAGCGCACGAACAGGAACACCACCGCAAGCGGGGCGACAAGAAACAGAACCAACACTAGATTCTGAGGGCTCAACCAATCCTCTCCGAGCCAGGGTGACCCGAGCACGACCACGACGTCAACCCGACCGCAGGGTCGATTCGCTTTGCTATCCTTCCACAGGCGGCAACACGAATGAGGCTTCATTGAAGACCATGACCGAAGCCAGATGGTTCCCGGCGCTGCTGGCGGTCGTGCTGGCGCTGGCCTGTCTCGCGATTCGCGCACCCACGCTGGACCGAATCGCCCTCAATCCCGACGAGAGCCAGTACGAGGCCACCGCCGCCTACCTTCTATCGACGGGTCAATCCGGGTTTGCCCTACCTCACGCAAGCGCCGGCACCTTTACCCTTTACAAGGGGATCGCCTGGCTGTTCGGCAGCTACTCGATGCAACAGGTCCGCCTGCTCGTCCTCCTCGTGGTGATCGGGCTGACCGGGTTGTTGTTCCGGATCGTCCGTCGAGAGGCCGGCCTCCTGGCCGGCTTCATCGCCGCCGCACTGTTCGTCGTAGGGAACCTTCCGTTTGAGGGACACTCCGCCAACCGTGAATGGTTCGCGCTCCCCGGCCTCTGGGGTGGGATGGCCCTCGCGATCGCCGCGCTTCGTCGTGGGCCTCGATCGCCGGCGTGGCTCTGGATCCTCGCGGGAGCCGTCACCGGCACGGCGCTGTGGTTCAAACTTCAGGCGGCCTATCCAGTCCTGACGGTGCCGCTGTTTCTGTTGATCTGGTCGCTCTCCACCCGCACGATCCGCGACGGACTCCGCTCCATTGCGCTGTTCGCCGTCGGCGGGGCCGTCAGCAGCGCCCTCTACCTGATGGCGTTTCTGCGGGTCGGAACCCTCAACAGCTACGTGGCGTCCATCGCCACGGATTTCAGTGGCTATGCCGCGCCGGCGGACGGCAGCCCACAGACGACGGACCTGCTCGCAACCTGGTGGGAACGGTTCCTCGTCGGACTACCCGGCACGCCTCTTGTGGCGGCGATCTACGGCCTGGTCGTCAGCTGGCTGTTCGTGATCGTGATCCGTCGAGGAAAGACCACTCCGTTTCCACTGTTGATGACGGTCCATCTGGGGGTCTGCATGGCTGCCGTCGCGATGGGCGGGCGGTTCTTCGGTCACTACTACCTATTCCTCGTTCCGGTCTGGGCGGTGTGGGTCGGGATCGGCATCGGCGGCCTGCGTGATTCGGTCTCCGGCGACCAGGCCGCGCGTAGGATCTGGCCCACGGTGGTTGCCGCCATCATCGCTTTTCGATTCCTCGATCTGTCCGGAGACCCTACGGCGATCTATCTCCCGGCTGCGGTCTTCATCGGCTACGTTGCCTGGCGTCAGCGAGCGTTCTGGCGCCCCGTCGGCGTAGGACTCTTGATCCTCGAGAGTTGCCTGTTTGCCTACCAGGCGCTTCAGACCCCAACTCCGGACAGTCTGCCGTATCACCGTGGAGGATTCGAGAACGTCCGACAGGTGGTCGAAAAGCATAGCGATGTCGATCAGCCGATTCTCGTCTGGGGCTGGCTCCCGGAGATCTACTCGCTGACCCGAAGAACACCGGCAACCTCCTTCGTCATCTCCCAGTACCTCGTCCAGGATGTCCACGATACCGTCCATACTCCCGAGATGGACACACGCTACGAATCCCAGATGATGGGCGAGTTATCCCGGACTCCCCCGGTGTTGATCGTCGACGCATCGGCGATGAGTTGGACGATGGTCGCCGGTGGATCCCCCACCCTCTACGACCTCTCCCACTACCCCGAGTCGGAGTTTAGGCGCTGGGTCGCCGAGGAGTACGAGCCGCTAGGCTACTGGGACGGGGTTGCCGTCTATCGACGTCGGGACGAATCCTCGAAGTAATCACGTACGCCCGCGACCACACGATCGATTTCGCCCTCCGTAAGGTCGCGATGGAACGGCAGCCGCAGAAGGCTGTCACTGACCGTCTCGCTGACGGGGCACACCGAGTCAGCGACCCCCAGGCGACGAGCCATCTCGGAACGATGGAGTGCCTGGTAGTGGAACACTGCCGCAATCTCCTGAGACGCCAGGTGTGCAATCAGCGGATCGCGCAGTTCTACCTGCGGAACAAGCATGTAGTACATGTGAAACGACTGTTCGCAATGACCGGGTACCGTCGGCAACTTCAGACCGACGTCCCCGGCCCAGGGTCGAAGCCGTTCGTCGTAGGCGTTCCATACCTCCTCCCGACGGGCCTGAATCGTATCGACTTGCTCGAATTGCGCCATCAGGAAGGCCGCGAGAATGTCCGACAGTCCGAAACTCGAACCGATATCAACCCAGGTGTACTTATCGACCTCGCCGCGATCCATTCTCTGTCGATCGGTACCCTTGTCTCGCAGCACCTCTGCCCGGTCGACATGTCGCGCGTCGTGGATAGCGAGTGCCCCACCCTCCCCACAAATCACGTTCTTCGTCTCGTGAAAGCTGTGTGCCGCAAGCGGTGCGAGCGCACCGAGAGGTCGCCTACGGTACTTCCCGAACAGGCCGTGCGCATTGTCCTCGATGACCGACAATCCGTGCCGCTCCGCCAGCTCGTTGATCGCATCCATCTCGCACGCGACCCCGGCGTAGTGCAACGGAACGATGGCTCGCGTGCGCGGGGTGATCGCGGCCTCGATCCGAGACTCGTCCAGATTCAGGGTATCCGCCCGGACGTCGCAGAACACCGGTCGCACCCCTCGTAGGACGAACGGATTGACCGTCGAGACAAAGGCGAAACTAGGAAAGATGATCTCGTCGCCGGCCTGAAGATCGAGCAATAGTGCCGCCATCTCCAGGGCATCGGTACACGAGGTCGTCAGGAGTAACGACTCCGCTCCGAGTCGCTCACGCAGGAAGTTCTCACACCTTCGGCTGAAGTCACCGCAGGCCGCGGTATGCATCTGCTCGATGGTTTCGCGGATATACTCCAACTCTCGACCCACAAGTGTCGGCCGATTGAACGTGATGCGACTGGAGCTGCTCATGGACGCGGTCCGATGCGATTGCGGTCCCCACCAATCATAGGGGCTGCCAGGTGGTACGGCCAGGATGTATCATGAAAGGGCGGCTTCAACGTTGGGATCGGAGGCGTAGAACTCGGTGGAGTTGATACTGAACGGTCGCGCCGTGCCCTACGTCGTGACGGGACCACGCGGCTACGGTGCCGAGGAGGTCCTGCTGGAGCAGGACGACGATCTCCTGGCCGGACTGTCATGGCACGGCGTCGGGTTCGCCACGCTCCCGTTCCTGACCGATGACGACCATCAGAGGCTCCAGCTCGGTCTGACCGAGATGATCCGTGACCTGCTCCAGCAAATCGGTGTTCCCTCGCTGGAAGGCTTCACCCTCGAGAGCTACCACCGCTTTCTTGGAACCGCAGAGGCGGAGGAGCGTCATGCCCGGCTCGTTGCGGCAATCCGGAGTTGCTTCCCACTCGAGCGATTGCCGCTTTCCGTCACACGAATCGAGGATCGACTCTCCGAGATCTGCGGCGCCGCCGTCCATGCATGCAACCCGCACAACGGTGTTCGCGAGTTCTGCATCCGGATCATCCGACCGGACTCGACGGACTGCAATCCGCTGCATCGCGATGTCTGGCTGGATCGATTGCGAGACGCGGTCAACATCTACGCACCGCTTGCGGGAAGCAGCCCGCTTTCGTCGCTGGCGCTGGTTCCCGGTTCCCATCTCTGGAAAGAGTCGGAGATCGAACGAACCGAGGCCGGCGCGCAAGTCAATGGCAACACCTACACAGTGCCGGCAGTCACGGGCGCCCGGCGCCCCCTGGACCTCGAGCGCCCCGACCCGGGATCCAACGAGGTGCTGGTCTTCTCGCCCTACCTGATTCATGGGAGCGCAATCAACTTCCAGAACGATCGAACGCGGGTCTCTCTCGAGATGCGTTTCTGGAGATCCCCGGCTTGAGCGGCATCGGCATCTCCGTCGTCATCCCGGTCTTTCGAGGGCGAGACACCCTCGAGGAACTGTGTCGTCGGCTGACTCCCGTGCTCGAAGGCATCGAGACCCTCGGCGACAAACACCACGAGATCATCCTGGTGGATGACGGCAGCCGGGACGGCAGCTGGGCGATCATCCAACGTCTGGCCGCTCAGGACCCACGTATCATCGGACTGCGACTCTCGCGAAACTTCGGTCAGCACAACGCGACCCTGGCGGGTTTTCGACACGCCCGTGGTCGACTCATCGTGACCATGGACGAGGATCTACAGCACCCACCCGAGGAGATCCCGAGCCTTCTCAAGGCTCGCGCGGCGTCGAATGCCGACCTCGTCTACGGAATCCCCGATCGTCGCCGACACGCCTGGTGGCGTCGGCTCGGTTCTCGCCTGGTGATGCTCATCCCGCGACGGGTCATGGGCGTACCGTTCGACATCGGATCGTTTCGGCTACTCGACGCAAGGATCGCGGCGGAAGTCGCCAAAGCGTTGCGTCACGATATCGTCCTGGACGTCTATTGCAGTTGGGTCTCGGACCGGATCGAGGCCGTCACCGTCGAGCATCACGAGTCCCGCCGCGACAGCAGCTACACGATCTTCGGGCTTTGCCGCATGCTTCTGTCGATCCTCTACAACTACACCGTGTTCCCGCTGCGTGTTTCGACGATCGCCGGCGCCCTGCTCTCGGTCGGCGCCCTCGGGCTAGCGGCCTGGTTCATCTACCTCAAACTTCGCTTCGGCGACGCCGTGGAATCCGGCTTCAGTGCCCTGATCGTCTCGATCCTGCTCTCGACCGGTGTCATCATGTTGGGGATCGGGATGTTGTCCGAGTATCTGGCCCACACGTTCCTTCATGTCATCCGCAAACCGCAATCGGTCGTGCGCGAATCGACGATCGATCGAGACCACCACGATGCGTGACGAGCAGGAACAGCATTACCTGGAACTCTTCAACAAGCACGGCGACGACCCGCAGGCCCTCTCCTATCGCGACGGACCGACACAGATCGAGCGCTTCCATCGGCTAAGCCTTGCCTTCGCGGACATGAAGGAGCCGTTCTCGGTCCACGAGGTCGGCTGCGGATTGGGGCACTACGGCGATTACCTGAAGCGCCACCACCCTCTCGCCACCTACTCGGGCAGCGACATCATCGAGACCTTCGTCGATCATTGTCGAGAGCGATTTCCCGACGACACGTTTCATCATCGCGACCTTGTCGCAGATAACGTCGCAGAGCGCTATGACTGGGTGATGCTGAGCGGGCTGTTCAATCTCAAGCTGGCACAGCCCCGCGACGTCTGGCAGGACTTCGTGTGGCAGATGCTGACGGAGATGTACCGTCTCTGCCGGCATGGTATCGGCTGCAATTTCGTGACCAGTTACGTGGACGAGGGTCGTGAACGGAGCGAGATCTTCTATCAGGATCCGCGCACGCTGATCGACTTCGCGACACGTCATCTCTCGCGTCACGTCGAATACGACGGGGCCGGACCGCTCTACGACTACACGGTGAGGATCTATCGCCCGGAGCATATCCGGCGCGACTACGCCGACGCGGCGTTCGATCATTACTTCCCGGCCACCGACGGTTCATGATCGACGGCGAGAAGCTGACCCGCTGGTACGATTTTCAGGCACCGTTCTATAGCTGGTGGCGAGATCGTCCCGACAGCGCCATCCTCGACCATCTCCATCAGGCCCTCGAGGCGGAGCCCTCCAGCCTGCGGTTGTTGGATGCCGGCTGCGGCAGCGGCTGGTGCGCGCTGGGGCTTGCCGGCCGACGCCCCGATCGAGCAGTCGTCGGCATCGATGCGTCCGGCGGGATGCTGGATGTTGCCGGCGCCCGGGCCAAGCGTCAGGGTCTAGAGCATGTCCAGCTTCGTCACGGGGACGTGCACCGAGTCGAGGACCCCGACGACTGCTACGACGCGATCACCGCGGCGGGGCTGTTTGCCAACCTCAACGAGACCGCTCCGGCGCTCCTGGAGTTCCGGCGACTCCTGCGTCCGGGTGGACGTCTGTTCGTGGTGGAGTTCGACCGTCGACAGCTGACGGGAATCCGTCGGCTGGTCTTTCGCTGCATGATTCTGGGATACCGAGTCGTTTCGACGCTGCTTCCCCGATTTCGATTCGCCGACCAGTGGAACATCGAACGCAGCACCGTCGACCTGGACGCGTTTCGCGACACCGCCGGGCAGCTCGGCTGGCGACAGCAGGACCTCACCTATCTAGAATCGCACTGGATACTGGCGTTGAGCCCCGGCGACCGTTAGGCTTGATCGGTAGAACCTGATGCTGTGTGTGATCCTTCAGCCGTCGTACATCCCCTGGCGCGGATACTTCGATCAGATCCGACGGGCGGATACGTTTGTCTTCCTGGATACGGCACCGTACGACGCACGAGGCTGGCGCAACCGGAATCGCATTAAGTCCGCCGATGGCAGTCGCTGGCTCACGATCCCGGTCCAGCGCAAGGGATCCCAACAGGCGCGGACCCCTCTCTCGGAGATCCGCATCCACTGGGAGCACGACTGGCGCGTGACGCATCGACGCAGTCTGGAGCATGCCTACGCGCGCGCTCCGCACTGGAAAGAGATGACGCCCCTGCTGGATCAGATCTACGGCGACCGCCATGAGCGGTTGGTCGATCTGACCATCCACGCGACCCACTGCGTCGCCTCGCAACTGGGACTCGGGGGGACGCGATTCCTGCGGGCCAGCGAACTCGACGATGTTCCAGGAGAGGGCTCGGAGCGCATCCAGACTCTCCTGAATCGTGTGGGGGCCGATCGCTATCTCACGGGACCCTCGGCGCAGAACTATCTGGACATTGATGCGCT
>JAOTYK010000068.1 GCA_029861955.1 Acidobacteriota bacterium | reverse complement strand
AAGCGCTGGTCCCACACGTGCTCGGCGAGCTCGGCACGGGTGACGACCTGGTTCTTCCTGAGCAACAGGTACTCGAGCAGCGCGAACTCCTTGGGGGAAAAGTGGACCGGTTCTCCACCGACCGTGACCTGGTGCGCGCCGCGGTCCAGGACGACGTCATCCGCCGTGAGTCTGCCGGCCACCGGCTTGTCGCGGCGGCGCAGCAGGCTCCGCACCCGGGCGTGAAGCTCGGCGAAAGCAAACGGCTTGCCCAGGAAGTCGTCGGCGCCAAGATCGAGCCCTTCGACCCGATCGTGCACCTCGCCGTCGGCAGTCAGCAGGAGCACGGGGGTGGAGAGTCCGGCTTCACGCCAGATCCGCAGCAACTCGAGGCCGTTCGGCGGGGGTATCTTCCGATCCAGCACGACGAGGTCGTAAGCGTTGGCCGACATCAAATGGTCGGCTCGCTCGCCGGTCCGGGCAAGATCGACCGCGTAGCTCTCATCGGTGAAAGACTCGACCAGAGCTTCGGCCAACTCGTTGTCGTCCTCGACGATCAGGATTCGCATTCGACAACTCGGGGCCTCACGGGCCCGGCCTCATAATCGTTCATCACCTGTTAATCTCGACATTATACTCGCCCGTCCGGGGTCGGACTGCGCAAAGTGTTGATGGAACTAAAGATGGGCGTCGGCGGCGTTTGATACCTCCGGCGGCGGGCCCGCGAAACTCAGGCCCGTTCATGTCCCTGAAAGGTCCGAACGCGGATAATCCGGAGCATTGGGAATTGCGCCGCTCGGGTCCCGGCGCCTGCACGGAGGGCGATCATGAAAGTGAAGACGATTCGAACCAAGATCGGATTGCTGACGGTTCTGTTTTTCCTGCCCTTGATCGCCACAACCGCCTTCGCGAACCCGCCGACGCTGCAGGGTCCGACGTTCCTGCCGGGCGATGGCGCCCGGGATGCCGCGTCGGGTGACCAGGAGGAGGTGGTGATCGTTGCCGGCGGTGGCGGCTTCCTCACCGCATGGACCGACATGCGTGCGTCCACCATCGAGTTCCAGGGGCTCGAGCAGAGCGGTCACGACGTCTACGCCGCCCGCCTGGATGCCGCCGGCAACCTGCTCGACGCGGTACCGATCGTGCTGAGCCAGGATGCGGGTTCGCAGGAAACTCCCAAGATCGCCTGGAACGGTCAGAACTGGCTGGTCATCTGGGAACACCAGACCAAGGCCCCGGACGGTGTCGGGTCCCCGGTCAAGATCTACGGCGCGCGCGTCGCGCCGGACGGCACGGTGCTGGATCTTCCGTTCGAGATCCTCGAAGCGCCGGGCTATGCGGGAGACATGGTCGCGACGGCGGTGGCGGCCAACGGCTCGGACTGGTTGGTCGTCGGTGAGGCCGATAGCGGCGGCGGGCTCGGAGGCGTACGCGTCGCGGGCGACGGGACCGTGCTGGACGCCGTCCCGGTCACGCTGGTTCCCGACACCTATTTCCTTTACTTCGACGCCAGCCTGCGCGTCGCCCAGGGCGAGTACCTGCTGGTCTACAGGGCCCAGTCGGTGTACCAGGCCCGTCGGCTCGCGCCGGACCTGAGCCTGATCGCCAGCCCGATCTACCTGCCGACCTCGACGGCACGGGTCGCTTCGAACGGCACGGACTACTTCGTCACCTGGGATCCGTCGGGAGGGACCCTGTACGGCTCGCGCATGACCGTCGACGGGACGCTTCTGGATCCGGCGGGGATCCCGATCATGGCGTCGCTCTGGGACGCCGGTGACGACAGCCGCGTCGAGTGGGACGGGACCCAGTGGTGGGTGTTTCACGGGTTGCCCTACCCGGACGGCGGGCTGCACTTCGCGCGGATCACGCCCGGCGGAACGGTGATCGATTCCCCGCCGGTCTTCGTGCACGACACCGACCCCGCGAGCTTCGTCGGCCCGTACGCCGTCGCGGGCGGTCTCGCGGGCGGCTTACAGTTGGTCTGGGCCGATCAGAACTGCGGCGGCTGTCCGAACCCGTGGACCTTCGGTACCACGCCGTGGGACATCCACGGCAAGAACATCTCGGTCGCCGGGCAGATCGGTATCGAGAAGCCGATGTCCAACGCCACCCCGGCCCAGACGCAGCCCGACCTGACCACCGGCCCCGGACAGTTCCTCGCGGTGTTCCACAGTGAATCCGGAGGCGTGAAGCGCATCATGGTCCAACGCCTGGACAATCAGGGCGACACCATCGACGCGGAGCCGATCGAGATCGCCTCGAGCCCGTACGCGACCCACCCCGCCGTGGCCTGGAACGGTTCACTCTACATGATCGTCTGGGATGAATTCTTCTACTGCGTCGGCGGTGACCCTCCGCCCTGCGGCAACTTCATCCAAGCCGTACGCATGCTTCCCGATGGGACGGTCATCGACGCGCAGCCGATCACGGTTCTGGAGGCAAACCACGCCGACGTCGCGGCGCTCAACGATGATTTTCTCGTCGTCGGTCGCGACAACTACATTTTCGGCGAGCACGAGGTCGTTCCCCTTGGCGTGCGAGTGGACGGGACGACGGGAACGTTGCTCGACACCACTCCGCTGATCCTGGGTTGGTCCTTCGCGATGGAACCCCGGGTCGCCGCGTTGGGGGACAAGTGGTTGGTGGTCTACGAGCGAAGAATTTCACATGACGAGTCCTGGGGCGGGAGTTATTTCAACTTCGTCGCTGCCGACGGGACCGTGCAGTACGACAAGTTCGCGACGCGCGGGGTGTGCAACGGCGCCACACCGGACGTCGCCGTCTCGGGAGCGGGCGCGCTTGTCGTGTGCCGTGAGAAACCCTTCGGGCATTTCCTCGCCGACATCAACGGCGGTCTGATCCTCCCGGACGAGACCGCCTCGCTGTTCCTGATCTCGGGCGCTGTCGAGGAGCAACGCAGTCCGGCCGTGACCTGGACCGGCACGGAGTACCTGGTCGTCTGGGAGGACAAGCGCAACGGAATCGACTATTTCGACGAGCGAACCGATTTGTACGGCGCGCGAGTCGACGTCTTCGGAGAGGTGCTCGACCCCGACGGATTCCCCATTGCGACCGGCTTGATCCCGTCGCACCAGCCGTCCCTCGTCACGATGGGGACCGAGACGCTGCTGGCGGCGTCGATCTTCCGCGATACGGAGACCAACTACCGCCTGGCCGTCTACGAGACGCCGGCGACGCCGACCGAGCCGGCCGATGTTTCGTTCGGCGGCGTGCCGACGGCGGGTTGCTCTCCGCTGACGGTCTATTTCAGCGATCAGTCGGTCGATCCGCTCACGGAATGGTCCTGGGGTTTCGGCGACGGCATGATCTCGACCGAGCAGAATCCGGGTCATGTTTACGAAAACCCGGGGACGTATACGGTCCACCTGACCGCGACGGACGCCGCACAGGGAGCCGGCTCCAGCGTCAGATTCGATTACATCTCGGTCGATCAATCGACAGTTGCCGGATTCTCGGGCGCACCCACGTCGGCGTCGGCGTGCGGGCCGATCACCGTCAGTTTCACGGATGGATCGCTGGGCGACCCGACCTCGTGGCTCTGGATGTTCGGTGACGACACGTTCTCCACCGAACAGAACCCCTCGCACACGTACGAATACCCGGGCTCCTATGCGGTCTCGCTGATGGCCACCGGGGCCTGCGGCAGCGATACGCTGACCAAAGTCGGCTTCATCGACATCCCCGAAATATGCCCGGTCCAGCACATCGCCCTCGAGGAGATGTCCGTCGCGAGCAATCCCGTGGGGACCTATGTGGACACGCATCCCGGCAATTCGGCACAGAGCCTGTTCGAGGTCGGCGGCGTGCTCGATCATCGCTATCGCATCGACGTTGGGACGAGCAGCGAGCCGCTCGACTTCTTCGTCCGAACGTACAAAGCCGCGACGTTCACCGACGACTACACGTGGGAGTACTCGACCGACAACGTGAACTTCACGCCGATGGCGACGGTGATGTCCGCGTTCTCGGGCTGGATTACCACCCGGGTGCCCGTCCCGGCGGAACTCCAGGGCTCGGTCTGGGTCCGGGTGCGCGACAACAGCCCCGACCCCGCCGGCCTGATTTCGGTCAGCGACCTGACCTTCTTGAGGGCGATCGCGCCGTCGCCTCACCCCGTCGAGGCGGTCATGGGCCTGGAGTTCCCCGACCGCGACTCGATGCAATGGGTGCCTTCCGCGTCGGCAGCACAGTACGACGTCATGTGGGGCACCCTCGACGACCTGCGCGCCAACGGGTCGATCGGCGGCGCGCAGTGCGGCTGGGAGGACAATCCGGCGACGACGCTTCTCGAATCGTCCATCCCTCCTCCGGGAGTCGCCTACTACTACGTGATTCGCGGAGACGCTCCGCAGATGCCGGCGGGAACGCTGGACAACGTGCCGGGGACGGCGCCGCCCGAGGGCCGCGATCAGGAAGTCGGCACCGCGGGTGGGTCCTCGTGCGGAGACATGCCCTAGAGGTCTGCAAGGGAGACCGACGATGAAGTCGAAAACCATCGCGATGTTGGCCGTCATCCTGACGTTGTCGACGGCGTCCGAAGCAACCTCTCCGGTGCCGGCCGGACCGGGGTTCCTCCCTGGTGATGCACCCGTCGAGGCCGCTCCGTTCGTCCAGGAGACGCCGGTTGTTGCCGCGGGAGGCAGCGGCTTCCTTGCGGTCTGGACGGACCTCCGCACCGACGATTCGTTCTTCGGCTACGAACAGGGCTCCCGGGACATCTACGCGGCGCGTCTCGATGCGACCGGCAACCTGATCGACAGCTCTCCTATCGTCGTCAATCAGGCCTTCGGCGCGCAGGAGCAGCCGCAGGTTTCGTGGAACGGTGAGAACTGGCTCGTCGTCTGGGAGAACCAGACCATGGGGGCGTCCTATTACGAAACCCGTATCTTCGCGGCGCGCGTCGCCCCCGACGGCACGGTCCTCGACGATCCGCCGATTCAGGTCGTCGCCGACGGATCCAGCGGCCTTTATCTCGCGGTCACGAACCGAGGAACCGAATGGTTGGTCGTCGGTCAGGGCTTCGATGCGGGAGATCCAGGTATCGTGGGCGTGCGCGTATCGGGTCAGGGCGTAGTGCTCGATCCGACTCCCGTCGTCCTCGTACCGCAGACGTATTTCCTGTTCTTCAACATCAGCGTTCACTCGGCCCAGGGGGAGTATCTGCTGACCTATAAGGCTTCGAGTGAGTTCAAGGCGCAGAGACTGCAGAGCGATCTCAATCCGATCGGCGCGGCGTTCAACATCCCAGGGCTCACGGTCGGCTCCAACGGCACGAACTACTTCATCGTTTGGACCTCAGGCAGCACGCTCGTCGGATCGACGATGAGTCCCGACGGGACTCTCCAGAACCCGGGTGGCGTGGCGATCATGCCGGCCGTCAACTGGGAGGTCGACGTGACGTGGGACGGCGTCAACTGGTGGGTCTCGAAAATGGACGGGTTCGACGGTCTGGTGCTGGCACGCGTCACCACGGGTGACGTGGTGCTGGATCCGGGAGGATTTGCCTACAACCCGGCCATCGTGGATTTCGTCCGTGAGCACCGGATTGCGGGTGGCCTGGCCGGCGGGGTTCAACTCGTTTGGAAGGACGACCGCGTCGGAGGGGTCGGTCCGTACGACATCCATGGAGCATTCGTTTCGGCGAACGCGCAACCGGGACCTGACGCACCCGTCTCGCTGTCGTCGCGCGCCCAGACCCGTCCGGATCTCGCCGCGGGGCCCGACGGTTTTCTGGCCGTCTTCAGCAGCGAACGCTCCGGAACGAGGCGAATCCTGGCACAACGCCTGGACCCTCTCGGGAGCGCCATCGATGCGGAACCGATCGAGGTCACGAGCGGTCCGAACGCGATCAGCCCAGCTGCGGCCTGGAACGGGTCCGTCTTCCTCGTGGTCTGGAGCGACTCCGGCGAGATCCTCGGCAGACGGCTGCTACCCGACGGCAACTTCCTGGACGCGGTGCCGCTGAGCATCATGCCGGGTAGCTCCCCCGACGTTGCCGCTCTCGGTGACTTGTTCCTGGTCGCGGGGACCGATATCAACCCCGGCAGCCCCCACTTCCGATTCCCGTACGCCATCCGCGTGGACGGCTCGACCGGCAACACGCTCGACGCCGGGCCGATCTGGCTGGGACAGTACTTCGCCCAGGTGCCGGCGGTGACCGCGTTCATGGGACGCTGGCTGGTGAGCTGGCAGCGCAATCCCTCCCACGACAACCCCCAAGCGAACCTTTATGCCGCGTTCGTCGAGCCGGACGGGTCCACGCCGGGTGAATTCGTCGTGGCCTACAACGCGTTCACGCCGGACGTCGCCACCTCCGGCGCCGCGGCGATGTTCGTCTTCCGCAAGAATTCGACCGCCAACGCGAACAACGACGTCGCCGCCCGGCGCATGCTGCCCGACGGGACGTTCCCCGATCCCGAGTTCATCCTGTCCGACAGTCCCGACCGGCAACGTGCTCCGAGCATCGCCTGGGACGGCGCACAGTTCGTGGCCGCCTGGGAGGATCTCGTCAACTCCGAAGCGTTCTTCGACGAGCGCACCGACATCTATGCGGCGCGCGTCACCGAGTCCGGGCAGAACCTGGATCCCCAGGGCTTCCCCGTCGCCACGGTTTCCGTCCCCGAGATGCATCCCGTTGTGGCCAGCGCCGCAGGCGACACGCTGCTGGCCGGGTCGCTCTTCAGGGACCAGGCGCCGCACAACGCCTATCGAATCGGCGTCTACCACATGCCCGGCACCTTCACGGATCCTCCGGACGTCGCGTTCGCCGCCGAGCCGACCTTCGGCTGCGCGCCGTTCGCGGTCGGCTTCACCGATCAGTCCGTCGGCGACGTGACCTCGTGGAGTTGGAGCCTCGGGGATGGAGGCAGCTCCACCGAACAGAGTCCGACGCACGTTTATGCGGATGAAGGGAACTACACGGTCTACCTGACCGCGGGAGGTTCGCTCGGATCGGACACCGCAATCAAGTTCGACCACATCACGGCGTCGGGTCCCACCGTCGCGGACTTCACCGCGAACGTCACGACCGGCTGTGCGCCGCTCACCGTGGATTTCAACGACGCCACGACCGGCTTGCCCGCCTCGTGGCTGTGGATGTTCGGCGACGACTCGTTCTCGACCGCGCAGGACCCGGTGCAGACCTACCAGTGGCCGGGCAGTTACAACGTCAGCCTGATGTCCGTCGGCGGCTGCGGCCCGGACACCGAAACCAAGCCCGGGTACATCCTGATCGATTCGATGTGCCCGAACAAGGCGCTGGCGCTGTCCGACATCGCGGTCCAGGGCTCGGTCAGCGGGGACTATACGCGGACGTTTTCGATCGACGGCAGCTACGAGGTGCTCTTCGAGGTCGTCCAGGGACAGCGCAGCCAGCTCGACCATCGCTGGGACTTCGACGTCGCGCCGGGCCCGGCCGTGACGTTCCGTGTCGAGGCCTTTCGTTACACGAGCACGGATGGTGACGACTTCGAGTTCCAGTACTCGACCGACAACGTGAACTTCACGACGGTCGCGACGGCGACCGCGTACGGCTAT
>JAOTYK010000067.1 GCA_029861955.1 Acidobacteriota bacterium | reverse complement strand
GGTCGCGCTGGAACCACGCACTGGCGCGGTTCGAGCCCTCGTCGGCGGCTTCGACTTCGACCGCAGCGAATTCAACCGCGCCATCCAGGCCAAGCGTCAGACGGGTTCGGCCTTCAAGCCCCTCGTGTTTGCCGCCGCCCTCTCCCGTGGTCAAACGCTGGCCGACACGTTGCTTGACGAGCCGACGGTCTTTCTGGATCGGGGTGCGTCCGCGCCGTACCAGCCGGAGAACTACACCAACAAGTACTACGAGACCCTCACGCTACGTGCAGCGATGGAGGCCTCCGCCAATATCGCGACCGTCAAACTGCTCAATTCGATCGGTTCCGACGCCGTGATCGATACCGCGCGTGCGCTGGGGATCACCAGCGACTTGCAGCCGTTCCCGTCTCTTGCGCTAGGGGCGTTCGAGATCAGCCTGATGGAACTGACCGCCGCGTACGGCGCGTTCGCCAACCAGGGAGTGTTGGTCGAGCCCCACCTGATCGCAGAGGTCCGTGATCGCCAGGGCGCAACGGTTCACCGCGTCGAGCCCCGGGTGCATGACGCGGTCACGCCGCAGACGGCGTTCATGATGAATCGGGTCCTCGAAGGCGTGATCAGTGACGGCACCGGTCGTGCAGCCTCGCGGCTGGGTCTGCCGCTGGCCGGTAAGACGGGGACCACCGATAACAATACCGACGCGTGGTTCGTGGGTTACACCCCGGAGCTGGCGGTCGGTGTCTGGGTAGGCTTTGACGAGCCTCGCTCGCTTGGCAGCAAGGAGACGGGCGCCCAGGCGGCCCTGCCCATCTGGCAGGCGTTCATCGAGCAGGCGTACGCCGATGGGACCGACGAGGCGTTCGCCCTTCCCGGCGGAATCGTCCAGGTGGCCATCGATCGGCACACGGGTCTGCGGGCCAGCGCAGAGGCCGGCTGCGACACGATCATTAACGAGGTCTTCACGGAGGGCACCGAACCGACGGGTTACTGCAGTCGTGCCCAACACGACCTGCTGGCCCTGCCCTACCCGTTCCAGCGTTACTCGCTGACGGAGAGCGGTGCGCTTCGAATACCGGCCGCAGATCTGGCCAAGATCCTCGACCACGAACCCAATGTCTTCCTGATCCCCGATGTCGAGGAGCTCGAGGCCCACACGGCCGACGGCGTTATCCGCATCCGGATCGAGCGAAACTTCGCCGGCGAAGAGCCTCCGGAATTGTCCCGTCGTCTGATCCAACGTTACGATCCCGAAACCTGGGTCGGGCGAGACGGGCGGCAGGCACACATCGTCTGGCTCAGGTGAGCGTCGGCCCCCAGTGACGCTCGCGTCGCCCGACGCGGCCATGAAGCGTCCAACTCGTCGAATCGTACTTCCACGCGCGCAGCTCTTCGACCCGCTGAAGTTCTTGCGGTCGCAGCGTATCCTTCCGTAGCCGAACTCCGAAATGCACCTCGAACGCCTCGATCAGCGCCAGGTCAAGATCGTCCGCCGAAGCCGCGGGATTCAACTCACGGATACCCACACAACCTTCGATGGGATCCGAGCGACCCACCGCTGCCGCCAGCCGCTGTCGATCGAAACTAAGCGGAATCGAGCCGTGTTGAAGGAACGCGCGACGACGCCGGACCTGAGCCACTCCGATCAGCTTCTTCTCTTCCGCAACGATCTCGTGATGCGTCCGTCCCTCGAAGCAGACCGGGCTGACCGCTGCACGCGGGTTGACGTTCTGTCCCGCACCCCCATCCTCGGCCTGGATGCCCAATCGCACCATGGCACCCTTCAACGCGATCGCCAACCGGCGGTACGTCGCCACCACGCCGTCATCGAACGGCGGACACTCCAGGGAACCCGCCACCGAGAAGGTCCGCTCATCGTCGTGGAGTACCGAGAGGCCGCCGGTGGGACGACGAACAAGGTCGATCCCGTGCTCCTTCAGGTAGTCGATATCGTAGCCTTCGCCGGGAGGCTGGTTGCGACCGAGGGTGAGCGTCGGAGGACTCCAGCCGTATAACCGAACCGTGGCAGTTCCGGCGCGGCCCGCCTCGTCCGCCTGCTCGAGAAGCATCTCGTCGACCGCCATGTTGTGCGGTCCGTCATCGGCTGAGTCGACGAGTACCCGCCACTCCAGCGGCCTGCCGTCAGATTTCCTCGTGCCCGGCATCGCGCATTGGCTCCGCGGAGGCGCGTCGCCCCGGTCGGAACGACGAGGATCGAAGTCCATGTTTCCGCAGCAGGCGCTGCAACGCGGATCGCAGCATTCCGGCTTTCTCGGCTGCGGCCGTCACATTTCCGTTGTATGCCCGCATCAGCGACGTCAGGTACGAGCGCTCGAACCGTGAAACGACATCGTGCTTGGCGTCCCGGAACGAGGCCGTCACGCTCCCCGACGGGGAGACCGGTTCGGCCAGGGAATTCCGGATTCGCTCCGGTAGGTCACGCAAGCGGACAACACCGTCGGTCGCGAGAATCGCTGCGTGCTCGATACAGGCCCGCAACTCCCGAACGTTTCCGGGCCACTCATACCGACCGAGCGCATCGAGGGCGTCGCCCGAAACTCGAAGCGCTTCGAGTCGATTGATCTCCACGATCTCTCGCAGGAAGAAGTCCACGAGTCGTGGGATATCCTCGGATCGTTTCCGAAGAGTCGGCACGTGCGCATGCGCCGTGGCCAACCGGCGTGTCGCCGATTCAAGGACCCGACCCTCGGCCACCAACCGCTCCGGCGTCTCTCGGGTCACGACACAGACGCGACAGCGAGCGCCATGACTGGAGGTGGCATCGTGGAACCATCCACGTTCCCAACCCTCGACGATCCGAGTCTGAGCCTCGTCATCCAGGTCCTCGAGCCCACGAACCATCAGGAGCCCCCCGGCGATCCGTCGGCGCAGCTCGGCGACGTCGGCAGAGTCAGAGTCCGGCGGGAGATCGGCAAGGCTGCCTGCGTCGACTCGAACGAGCGCGCCGTCCGACCACGACGAACACTCCTGGAGCGTACGGATGAGATGGAGCTTCCCGACGCCCGTTTCTCCGGAGACCCAGACCGGCAGCTCGCCCCCGGCAAGGTCGCCAATCTGCGTGCGCAGCCTCTCGCTGGCCGAGGAAACGCCGACCAACCCGCGAAGCCCGAGACCGGATGCCAGACGTTCACGAACGACCCGTTCACGACGGGCAAGCTCCAGACGATCGACCAGGCGTCGGGTCAGAAGGCTGAGCGCCGCCGAATCCGTCGAGGCGCGATCCCACCACTCGGTCCCATCGACGGGGACCTCGGCCATCACGGCGACGTGGATCGGGAAAGACTCGGGGTTCAGCTTGGCGGAATCGACCAACCGTGGATCCGCGAAGACGACGTCGAACCTCTCGCGTCGAACGATCGCATCGGCCGCGTCGACGTGGGAGGCGGAGTGACACTGGATTCCCTGGTCTTCCAGTGCCTGGCGAAGACGCTCACGCACAGCGGAGTCCGGCTCGACGACCAGTGCGCGAATCCCCTCCATGGGACGCCCCCTACCCCCATGCCGGCCCTCATGGCAGGCGATCGAGAGTCGAGTATACCCGCGAACGATCCGCGAAAGAAATCCAATAATTACTTAATAATTCAAGACGGCTGACGAGATTCCAGCTGCTCCACCCGGACACGCACATCACGGAAACCGGCATCGCCGTCGAGAACCGTGCGGAACTCTCCGAGGGCGCCCTCCTCATCTCCGCTGGCGAGGAGGAGCTCCGCCAGATCGTAACGCAGCTCGTAAACCTTGCTGGCGTCGTCGGCATCGCACTCGAGGGCCTTACGAAACCAGTCGATCGCCGCCGCGGCGTCCTCGCGGGTGCGATGGGAGACCGCGAGCATGACACAGGAGTCACGATAGAGATCCGTGTCCCCCTTCGAGATCTCGAACTCCCGTACCGCCTCATCCAGGAGCCCCATCTCCATGTAGCCGATGCCCAGGTCGTAGTGCGTCCGATAATCATCGGGGCCCAGCTCGTTGTCGACCTGCTCGCGGAATGCCGCGAAGACCGACTCAAGGCTCTGCTCCGATTCCGGCTTGGCAGCCGGCTCGTTGGCCTCGCCACCGAACATCTCGTCCTCGAGAGCCGCCGTGATGGCGCTAAGGTCGTCGTCGGCGTCGTCCGAGAGCGTGACGACCGATTCGGCGGGCGTGCTGGGCGTCGGGGTCGCTTCGTGCTCCGGCTCCTCGTCGTCGGCATCGAACTCGATCAGGACATCTTCTTCTTCGACGGTCGCCTCCGGCTCAGGGACCGCCTCCTGCACGACGACCGGGATCGGGGCATCGGCTGGCTCGACGACGGGATCGACGGCAGGCTCCGCGGCCGACGCTGCCGGAACGGGCGCCGGACTCTCGGTGCTGCCCTTCACAAGCCCCAGACGACGGAGCAAGGCTTCGCTGGACTCGGGGAGGGTTCCCGAGACGACGGCCTCGGTCGCCGCCTGCATCGCTTCGCCCTGGCTCCCGGCCGCTCGCCGAGCTAACGCCACCCCAACGAGGGCCATCGACAGGTCCGCCTCGCCACTGCCTTCGTTCCGCAACAGCGCCAGAAGCCGTTCCTGGGCGTCGACGCTACCGGGGAAGCGGGTCGTAATCTCTCGGATCTGGTCGATCGCCTTATCGACCAATCCGTACTTTTCGAGAATCTCGGCCTGGGTCAGGCGACCCGCGACAAACTCCTCGTCGGCCCTGTTCAGCGGAATCGCAGGCGCTTCGGCATCCTCGGGAAGACCGGAGGAAGAGAGAGCCGTCGCCCCACCGGGGACGCCATCCGCCGCTGAGCCCGCCGCCGCGGAAGCTTGCGGAAGGAGCGTGGACGACGGTGCCAGCTTCTTTAGTTCGTCCTCGTATGTCGATGCATCCTCGCTACGAACACGCATCGCTCGGATCATTCCCTCGAGAGCCCCAACCAACCGTTCCGGCACGTTCCCCGCGTCACGCGCATAGCGCAGGCGTCGTTCCAGTGCCGGCAGATGACCGGAGGGCTCCAACGAGACAAGGACATCCATCTGATCGAGCACGCGAACCGCGTCGATCGCGGCCCACCGATCGAACGCGTCGCCCACTCGGCTCCACAGCGAATCGAGCCCGGCGTTACGGTCGCGGTCGCGGTGGGCATCAAAGATCTTCTTCAATGTGTCGATGGGGACGTGACCGGCCTTGGGGTGTTGGAGGAGCCGGTCGAACGCGTCGTGATTTGCAGCCGCATCGTGCAGGACGAGCAGCTCGCCCAGAACCGTCGGATCACCATGGGCTTTGAGTCCGGTTTCGAGGAACTCGAGGCTCTCGTCTTCCTTACCGGACCGTGCGAGACAACGGGCAACACCGATCAACGCACCAGGATTGTCGGGGACCAGATCCATCGCGCGACGATAGGCGGCCTCGCTCTCGCCCAACTCCTCCCGCCGGATGAGGCTTTCACCCAGACGACAGAGTTCTTCCGAGGCGCTCTCTGAGTCACCCTCGGCCGCACGGGTCTCGGCGAGATGAGCGCGATGCGAGGAGTTCTCAGGCTCCGCCTGAACGAGCCGCTCGTAGATCTCTCGTGCATCGTTGTGACGACCGGCCGCGACGTGAATCTCGGCTGCGCGAAGAAGATAACTTCGGGCCTCGCCTGGGAGTTTTTGAGCCAGATAGACCTGGCCGAGCCGCGTCAGCGCGTCGGTGCGGTCCGCCTCCAGGCGGAGCACCTTCTTATAGATGGCGACGGCCTTCGGGAAGAACCCCTGGTTGGCGAACTGATCGGCGATCTTCGAGTAGTACTCGATGGCCTCCGCACGCTGCCCCGCCTTCGCAAGCATGTCCCCCATTCGATTGAGGGTGATGGGGTCTCCGGGCGTACTTGCAGCGAGCTTCTCGAGTTGAGACAGCGCTTCCTGCACCTTGCCTTGCTTGAGCAGCCGCTCAGCGGTCTGCAATGCCTTATGCCGATCCAGTGGATCGCCCTCCTCCAGACCCGGCCCGGTGCCCTTGCGACTAGCGCGTTCGACGTTCCCGGATACGGGCTTTCTTGCCACTCAGCTCACGTAAGTAGAAAAGCTTTGCGCGACGCACCCGCCCGAGACGCACGACTTCGATCTTGTCGACGTTGGGGGAATGAATCGGGAAAACTCTCTCTACACCAACCCCGCCCGAAATCTTGCGAACGGTGAACGTCGATCGAAGACCGATACCACCCTGTCGTGCGATGACATCACCTTCGAACACCTGGATCCGTGACTTGTCGCCTTCGACAACACGCACGTGAACCTTCACCCGATCTCCGGCTCGGAAATCCGGAACGCTCTGCTTGAGGCCTTCCGCCTCGATGCCCTGAATCACGTTCATCTCTCTACCCTCTCGCCCATGCCGAACAACCGTGACCTAATCGTCCTTGCGGCCGAGCAGATCGGGACGCTTACTCCTCGTGGCATCGTGGGCCGCCTGGCCGCGCCACGCCGAGATCGCTTTGTGGTTCCCCGACATCAGCACCTCCGGCACCGCCATTCCGCGGTATTCCGAAGGCCGTGTGTAATATGGGGAGTCGAGGTGCCCATCTGCAAACGAGTCCGCTTCGGCAGCCTCTCCCCGGCCCAAAGTCCCCTTAACAAACCTAGAAACGGCATCCATCACGACCATCGCCGGCAACTCACCACCGGTCAGGACGTAATCGCCAATACTCAATTCCTCGTCGGCCAGCCCCTCACGGACCCGTTCATCGATCCCCTCGTAGCGACCGCACAAGAGGACCACCCTATCGTATCCGGCCAATCTTGTCCCGACCCCGTGGGACAGGGGCGTTCCCTGCGGCGAGAGTAGCACCTTGAGCGATCGGTCGGCGGGATACTGTCCCTCGATCCAGTCGACCGCCTCGAAGAACGGCTCCGGACGCAGAATCATCCCGCCGCCTCCGCCGTAGGGGGTGTCATCGACGATCCGATGACGCCCGATACCCCATCGCCTCAGATCGTGGATCCGAACGGTCACTACACCGTCGCGAATCCCCCGGCCCAACACGCCATCCCGGAGAGGCCCCTGAAAGATCCCGGGAAGCGCGGTGACGACGTCGAACTGCATCAGCCCCTCGGTCCCGGATTGTTCAATTCCAGCAGGCCATCGGGAAGCCGGACATCCATCACCCGATCGGCCTCCCGAACCTGAAGGACGATCTCGTCGACAAACGGCACCAACACCTCGCCGCCGGTCTCGGTCTCGACCTGCAAGAGATCGTGGGCCGCTCCAGGCTGAACATCGACGACGCGGCCCACGGGTCCCGAGGCCTCATCGATCACCCGCATCCCTACAAGATCGGCGCGGTAGTGTTGATCCGCGGGAAGCCCCGGCGCGGCATCACGGGCGACGGCGACATGAAATCCACGCAGCTGTGCCGCCTGATCCGCATCGTCGATCCCCTCGAATTTGAGGACCAACCGGTCGCGGTAACTTCGGGAAGCGGCAACGACGTACGTGCGTGTTTCGTTGCCACGAGAGAGCTCGACGGTCTCCACGTCGACCCAATGCTCGGCGTCGCCGGCGGCGACGCGGACCGTTACCTCGCCCCCATTGCCGCGGTGCCCTTGCACACGCCCCACCGGCAACGGTGCCTTCACGATCAGGACTCGATAA
>JAOTYK010000066.1 GCA_029861955.1 Acidobacteriota bacterium | reverse complement strand
ATCACCGCGAAACCGGTGTTTGCACCGGTGTTCCGGTCGATTGTTCGGGCGAAGACGACCAGTGCAACGTCGGTGTGTGCAACGCGGGCTCGGGTGCTTGCGAGGCGGATCCGGTAGCGGATTCGACACCCTGCGAGGACGGCGACTTCTGTACGTCCGAGACGGGTGTTGCTCAAACGGCTGATCACTGCGAAGCCGGTGTCTGCACCGGTGGACCGGTCGATTGTTCGGGCGAAGACGACCAGTGCAACGTCGGTGTGTGCAACGCGGCCGACGGTGCTTGCGAGGCGGATCCGGTAGCGGATTCGACGCCCTGCGAGGACGGCGACGTGTGTACGTCCGAGACGGGCACGGCCCAGACGCCTGATCACTGCGAAGCCGGTGTTTGTACCGGTGGACCGGTCGATTGCACAGGCGCGAGTAACCAGTGCAACGTCGGTGTGTGCAACGCGGGCTCGGGTGCTTGCGAGGCGGATCCGGTAGCGGATTCGACACCTTGCGAGGACGGTAACGTGTGTACGTCCGAGACGGGTGTTGCTCAAACGCCTGATCACTGCGAAACCGGTGTTTGCACCGGTGGACCGGTCGATTGTTCTGGCGAAGACGACCAGTGCAACGTCGGTGTGTGCAACGCGGGCTCGGGTGCTTGCGAGGCGGATCCGGTTGCGGATTCGACACCTTGCGAGGACGGCGACAACTGCACGTCCGAGACGGGCACCGCTCAGACGCCTGATCACTGCGAAACCGGTGTCTGCACCGGTATCCCGGTCGATTGCTCGGCTGAGGACGACCAGTGCAACACCGGCGTCTGCGACGTCGCAACAGGTGCTTGTGAGGACGATCCGTTACCGGATTCGACACCTTGCCAGGACGGGTTCTACTGCACCTCGGAGACGGGTGATCAAGGAGCGCCTGATCACTGCGAAACCGGGAACTGTACGGGCGTGCCAGTCGACTGCCCGGAACCGAGCCAGTGTAGATCTGGCGCAATGTGCGACGAGACCAGCGACTCCTGTGACGACGGCACGTTCGACGGCACGTTGTGCAAGGATCCCTGTTCCGGCGATGGCAAACAGAAGCCACCGAAGGAGCTGGAATTCTTGTACATCAACACGGCCGGCGATGCGGCGTTCGATGAGGCCTGCATCATCGTCACACACCACCTGGGTCAGGTCTGGACGTTCCCGAACACGAACTCGGGTGACTACTTCTCGTTCTCCAGGGACAAGAAGCTGCAGCCGAAGATCGAGATCGAGATCTGCTCGGACGCGACCTGTACGGACACGTCGACTTGCGAAGATCCGATCATGATCCACACGTCGTGCTCGGTCCCGCTCAACATCGGAGACCTCTTCGGTCCCAACGATGAGCTCGAGCTGACGGGTGAGATCTTCGAGTCGGGGCCCGCTCCGGCGCCGGTTACGACCTCGAGGGAGGGCCGCTAATCACCAACCTCCCGGTGTCTTTCGGGGCGCCGGGAGGTATTTTCAGAATAACGCTCAACCAACCTCCCGGTGTCCTTCGAGGCGCCGGGAGGTTTTCTTTCGCGGTGACGGGATCCTATTCAAGGAGATGAAGTGAGACATGCAAAGTAGAACGGCGAAGTCAGTGTTGGTTTTGTTCGTCTTGTTAGTGTCTGCGGTGGCCGTGGCTGAAGAGCCGGAGGAAACGATCGACGTGGTGATCGCGCTGGATACCAGCAACTCCATGAAGGGGCTAATCAACGTTGCGCGTCTGAAGTTATGGGAGATCGTCTACGACCTCTCGCTGATGGAGCCGACGCCGTCGCTGCGGGTGGCCCTGTTGACCTATGGCAATTCGAAGGGTGGCGCCGAGACGGGTTGGGTGAGCGTGGAGACCGACTTCACGGAAGACCTCGACCTCGTTTCCGAGCGGCTGTTCGAGCTGACCAGCGACGGCGCTGTTGAGTATCTGGGGCGCGTGCTGCAAACGGCTCTGGACGGGGGGCTCCACTGGACGCCGTCGGAGGCCGCCCTGAAGCTCATTTTTGTTGCCGGCAACGAGCCCGCCGACCAGGATGAACAGGTGGACCTCGGCGACGTGAGCGATCTGGCGCGCCGGGAAGGCGTTTCGATCCACTTGATCTATTGCGGCGTTACCGAACATGAGGACGCGCAAAGCTGGAAGGACTTTGCGGAGATGGCGCAAGGCGGGTTTGCTGCCATCAATCCGCGTATCGGTGCCGCGGTGCCGACCACGCCGTTCGACAACGAGTTGGCGAAGCTGAGCGCGGCGATCAATGAGACGTTCCTTCCGATGGGCGACGAGGGCCGAAAACGGCGGGAGAATTTGACGCAGCAAGACAGGAACGCAGAGACGGCAGGTCCGGCAGCGGTGGCCGGGCGAGCACGAGTCAAGAGCAGCTCCATGTACGTCGCCCCATGGGATCTGGTGGAAGCTCTGGACGCCGGCGAGGCAGATCTCTACGAGATCGAGGAAAGCGAACTGCCGGAGGCACTGCGGGCGATGAGTTTCGGGGAGCGTGAGGCCTACATCGACGAGATGCGGCTCGAACGCGCCACGCTGCGGCAGCGCATCGTAAAGCTCGGCGAAGAGCGGAGGCAGTTCGTGGCCAGGCAGATCGAGTCCAAGGGAATCGACAACTCGCGCGCTTTCGACACGGTGGTGCGGCAAGCGATCCGCGAGAAGGCAAAGAAGAACGGGTTCCGGTTCCCGGAACGCTAGGCTGGACGGCATGAGTTTCGAGTGCAACCGGTCTCGCTTTGTAGGGTACGCAGCGGGCATCTTCATGGCCGTTGTCTTTTCCGCGGCCGGTGGCTCGGAGAGCCAGCCCCAAGAGCGCCGTGTCTTTTATGTACGCCAAACAGTAGGCGTTGATGCCAACGATGGTTTGACACCCGAGAGTGCGTGGCGGAGTCTTTCCATGCTCGAGACCGCCATGCGGGCCGGAGACACCGCTTTCGTCGGTCCCGGCCTGTATCGAGAAATGATCACCGTACCCAACAGCGGAACCGCTGAAGAGCCGATCACTTTTCTCGCCGATACGAGCGGCGAACACACGTCCGATCCGCCCGGTGTCGTGATGATTACCGGCGCCGACTCCGTGGACGAGACGAACTTCGAGCCGCATTCGAGCCCAGGGCTCTACAGATTTCCGAACACCGAGAGGATGATCCGGGGCGTCGTCGAGATGGATGGATCGCAGCATCGTTACGCGACCTTACGGGACACCCCGGAACACCTGAAGCCGTCGAGTTACTTCTACGACGGTGACGCGAAGGTGGTCTACATCCACACCAGCGACGGCAAAGCGCCCTCGACCCATGAAATCGAGTTGATCCGGCGCGGCTACGGGATTGTGGCCTATGGGAAGAGTTACATCACCGTGAGCGGTTTTACCTTCCGCCACATGGCGACCGCGGGCATCAACTTTGAAAAAGGTTCCAACAACTGCATCGCGATCAACAACACATCCTACGGCGCCTGGCAGGGAATTCGGGTCTCCAGCTCCACCGAAGCCTTGGTCGCGGGCAACACTTCGTTCCGTAACGACAACAGTGGTATCTACTTCCTAGGCGAGTCCGCCCATGGTTACGCGATCGACAACGTACTCTATGAGAACGCCAAAGGCGTTCGCTGGAGCAGTGAATCCGCGAACGGCCTGGCGCTCGACAACGTGGCTTTCGCCAATTATGAAAACGGCATCGCCATCGAGAAATCGGACGACATCCGTGTCAGTCGAAACGTGTTGGTGGACAACGCCATCTCCCAACTGCTGGTCCGGAGCAGTCGTTACCAGTCGCAAGGAAACTGCTTCGAGACCGATGGTGCGGAACAGCTGATCGCCGAGCTGTTTTACGAAAAACGTTACAGGACGCTTGCCGAATACCAGCAGGCGGTCCATCAGGACCTCGACTCTCGTCAAGTCTGCGGTCGACTGCCGGAAAAGATCGACGTTCAATGGCTCCATGCCGAAACCCTGGCCTACGCGGACCGTGCACGAGAAAGGATGGCCAATGGGGAAGAGTAGTAGACCGACAAAGAACTGTTGTTCCATCGGATGATCGACGTATATTCGGGGCAACGCGCGGGGTCTTTGGGGGTAATGAGATGAAGCAAATCGTCCCGATTCTCGTCGTGGCCTCCGTGATCCTTGCCGGGTCGGCACGCTCCGCCAGCGTGAATCACAAGCTGGACCGCCTCGAAGGCGACCCGGCGATGGCCAAGGTCTCGAGCTCGCTCCTCAGGATCCGCAGCCTGACGCGCGACGGTGTTCCGCTTGCCGAGATTCGTACTTCCGCGCCCTTGGTCGGTTTTCGAAACGATCTACCGGAGATCGACGTGCGTTTGCGAGAGTTGACGCCCGCCATCGTTGCCGAGGTCAGGCGGATCGGAATGCGTGTCACGGGAGTCCACTACGACTACGCCCGGATCGTCGGGTTGTGCGAACCGGCTCTGCTGGACGAGATCGCGGCGATCCCGCAGGTGGCGACGATCCATCCCAATTACCGCCCCCGGGCGTGGACGGGCTCGGTCACCAGCCAAGGGGATGCCTCCATCCATGCGGACAACGCTCGAGCGGATTTCGGGGTGGACGGCACCGGGGTTCAGGTCGGGATCCTCACCAACAGTTTCCACGCCACGGCGAGCGTCGGTGGGAGCGTGACCGGCACGGGATGCTCACGAACGTTGACCGGTTCTCTGCCGCAATCGACCGGCGATCTTCCCGCCGCTGTCACGATCCTGGACAACTGCGATTCCGGAGCCAGTTGCAGCGCCGTCGACGACGAGGGGGCGGCGATGGCGGAGATCGTGCACGATCTGGCGCCGGGGGCCGAGATCCTGTTCCATTCCGCCTTCAACAGTGAGGCGGACTTCGCCCAGGGGATCACTGAACTGGCCGCGTGCGGAGCCGACATCATCGTTGACGATGTGCTCTGGTTTGCCGAACCGATGTTTCAGGACGGCATCATTGCGCAAGCATTGGAATCCGCCGTGGCCGGCGGTGTTTCCTACTTTTCCGCTGCGGGGAACAACGGCGCCAGGAGTGTCGACGAGATCTACCTGGATGCGAATCCCGGCACCGATGACGAAGCCTTCCCCACGAGTGGCGCCGACCTGCACGATTTTGGAGGCAACAACCGGTTCGGGGAGATCACGATTCCGGACGGATGCGGCGTGTCCCTCGTCCTGCAATGGAACGAGCCGTACTCGGGCACTCTCGGCGACGGATCCGCCAGGGACCTCGACCTGTACCTGTGCTCGAGCGACAGCCTCGCCTCCAGTCAGGGTTCCCTCGTTGCGTGTAATTTCACCGGTGCACTCGCCGTGGGCGACGACGGTCAGGGTTGCGGTGCCGACCCGCCGTCGTTCGGAGATCCGTTCGAGATCTTGAGCTACACCAACACGAGCGGCTCCCCCGTGAGCGCCTACGTGGCCGTGGAGCATTTTTGCGGGACTCAGGCCGGCACGCGTTTCCGTGTCATCGCCTCCGGGGTCGGCTGCGGCCTGACGGACCCCGGCTATTCCTTCGAGGGGCCCGGCATCTTCGACAAGTCTCCGATCTACGGCCACCCGGCCGCCGCCGGTGGCCTTGCGGTCGGGTCGGTGTTCTATGGAGAGATCGACACCGGCGGTAATGAGGAACTGCCGATGGGTCTGATCGACGTCAAGCCGTCCAGTTCCGTGGGCGGTGACCTCCCGTTTTACTTCGACGGCAGCGGCAATCCGTTGCCCAGTGCTCCCGTGATCCGCTTCAAACCCGATATCGTGGCGCCGGAAGGGACGAATACGACTTTCTTCGGCGTAGACAGCGCCTTCGACCCGGACAGTTTTCCCAACTTCTTCGGGACCTCGGCCTCGACGACCCACGCCGCGGCCGTGGCGGCGCTGGCGCTGGAGGCCGACCCTACCCTGACGCCGCAGGGCGTCCGTGACATCCTTACCCTCACCGCCCTGGACATCGAGGCAGCCGGCGTCGACCCGTTGTCGGGGTACGGGCTGATCCAGGCCGACGAGGCCGTCTTGGTCGCGGACTGCGGCTCGTTTGCACCGGGGGAGACGACGGGCCTTGTGCTCGACAAAGCCACTCCAGGGTCCGTGCTGGTGAACCTGAGCTGGCAACCGACCACCGGGGCCGTTACCTACAACCTCTATCGCGGCGAGCAGGCCGATTTGAGCGACCTGAGCTGTTTGTCGCAGGGTATCGCGGGTACGACGGCCTCCGACACTGCGGTGCCCGTCGGTCAGTATTACTATCTCGTGACGGCAACCAACTGTGCGGGCGAGTCAACCCTCGGGGGCGCCGGACGAACCAATCCCGACCCTTGTCCCTGAGGCCTCCAATTGACAGCAGATAGGATCGCGTGTAGTTGTATCGAACTCCATTTTCGACGAGAGACATTGACGAGGGATTCATGACAGCAAATCCAACACCTGTAACCGGCAGGCCGATCATCATCGCAGCGGTGGTCATCGGGGGCTCGATCTTGGCCGGGAGTTTTCTGCTGAACGGTTCCCTGCGGCAAACGGCTGCACGGCTGACGGGCATCCAGGAAAGCTTGACCCAGACCACGGATGAGTTGAAGACACTGGCTTCCAATCGTCCGGCGGCGCCTCGCCGTCGCGGCCCCGACCCGAACAAGCGCCACACGATCAACACCAAGGGGGCTCCCTTCAAGGGACCCGCGGTCGCGAAGGTGGAACTCGTCGAATTCTCGGACTTCCAGTGACCGTTCTGCTCAAGGGTCGGTCCGACCCTTAAGAAGATACAAGAGGAATACCCGGACGAGGTTCGCATCGTCTGGAAACACTTGCCGCTGTCGATCCACGCCAAGGCGCCGGCAGCCCACGCGGCTTCCGAGGCGGCTCACGCCCAGGGCAAGTTCTGGGAGATGCACGACCTGATATTTGCCAATCAGCGCAAGCTGGATGAGGGCACGTTCTTCGGTTACGCCAACCAACTGGGCCTCGACGAGGAACGATTCAAAACCGATTACGCCGCGGCCGATATCAAGAAGCGTGTGGATGGGGATGCCAAGGAGGCCGCGAGTCTCGGTGTGACCGGAACCCCGGGCTTCTTCGTCAACGGACGCTTCCTCTCGGGTGCAAAACCGTTCGAGGACTTCAAGAAAATCATCGACGAGGAACTGGCCAAGAAGTAGCCGAACCGGGAGTCAACCGGGCCCAACGTGGATCGTTGATTGCGGCCGGCCTCGACAGAATAGGGCTCGCGGGTCCGGTTCTGAAGGCGACTCCGAGTACGGATGGGGCGACGCTCCTGCGGAGGCATCCCGGGAAGTCTGTCGCGAGCCGTCAGGCGCAGCTCAGGTAGCGGGCAACTCTACTCTCTGCTCGAAGAGTCGCACCGCCAGCACATCAACCCAACTCCAGATTCGATCGGTCAGCCCGAGATCCATCGCGGGTGATCTTCGCGACACGCGCCTCTCGGACCTTCGTTTAACAAAGTTGCGCCAGACGGCGAAAAGCGCGAGTCGACCCACGGTGTAGTCGACCCTTCGACCGAAGGCGATGGTCTCGCGTCGGTGATGGGCCTGGCTGTGACGAATCAATTTGTGTACCAGGTCGACCGCAAACATCCCGCGGTCCCGCCGACGAGCCCGAGCGCGGTCGCGTTTCGGCGAGCGATCGGGATTGGCGAAGATTGAATGACGGATCGGCACGGCCCC